>CAMQRS010000014.1 GCA_947036815.1 uncultured Erysipelotrichaceae bacterium | reverse complement strand
ATTTCTGCGTCTCTCGATAAAATTAATGCAAGTTTCGCTTTAGCTACCATTCCCGTAGATAATTTCGACACTTTTGCAGTAGGATCAATTGTAAATTGATTCATCAAACCACAACATTTTTCTTTACTAAATCCAGGGTACATATCTTCAAAAAAATCAATACACTGATTTACTGTGAATTTACCAGGTAAAAAGTTTTCTGTCGCTAAGTAAGCAACTTTTGCTTTCGTTTGGTAGGATACACCCATTCCACCTACAATCAATTCCCCACTATTCGGTCTATGAAGTCCAGCAATCAATTTCATCAATGTAGTTTTTCCACTTCCATTCGGTCCTAGCAGTCCATAAATTTTACCTTTTTTAAACGTTATCGATATATCATCTAACACCATCTTTTTATTATATTTTTTTGTAATGTTTTTCATACTTATTGCATCATTCATTATTAGTTCCTCCCGTTTCATTATGATTAACCATCGTTATAATCTCACTTTTTCCATACCCTATATCTTTCATCCCTTTCATGAAATCTTCAATTAATGAATTAGCTATTTCTTGTCTCATCTCATCAATTTTTTCTGGTGTGGATATAATGTACGTCCCTAGTCCTCTTCTAGTTTCTACAATTCCTTCTTTTTCTAGATGTTTATATACTCTAGCCACTGTATTAATGTTAAGAGAAATTTCTGTTGAAAAGTCTCTTGTCGATGGGATTTTATCTCCAGTTGTTAGTTTACCATTCACGATGTCCTGTTTTAATTTTTTTACTACTTGTATATAAATCGGATTATTATTATCAAACCTCACATTTAACCTCCTATTTTCAACTAGTTATCTAGTACCATAGGTAAATAGTACACTATATAAAACCGTTTGTAAACTATTTTCAAATATATATAATAATTTGATGTATATATTTATATTATTTAAACAAAAAAAGCACTCCTATCAATTGATAAGAGTGCTTAGTCATTAAATATTAACTTTTTCTAAATTCCAAATTTCTTTTGCATATTCTTCTATCGTACGATCACTTGAGAAGAATCCACTTCCAGCAATATTCACGATACACATTTTAGCCCATGCTTTTTTATCCACATATCTAGCTTCAACAGCTTCTTGAGCTTCTAAATATGATCTAAAGTCTGCACATAATAAATATTCATCGTTTTTAAACATTAATTCATCGTAAATTACTTTGAATTCGTCTACATCACTTGAGAATGTTCCATCAATTAATGAATCAACTACTACTTTTAATTCGTTGTCATGGTGGTAATAGTCCCAAACATTGTATGAGTTATGTGCATAAATTTCAGCAACTTCTGCCGCACGTAATCCAAATATTTGAGCATAATCATATCCAACATTATCAACGATTTCTACATTAGCCCCATCTAGTGTTCCTAATGTAATAGCACCATTCATCATGAATTTCATATTTCCAGTTCCACTAGCTTCTTTACCAGCAGTTGAAATTTGTTCAGATACATCCGCAGCATTCATCAATATTTCAGCAACACTTACTCCGTAGTTAGGAATAAATACAACTTTCATAAATGGTGAAATTTCAGGATCATTATTAATCATATCTTGTAATACATTGATTAATTTAATAACTTTTTTCGCAAATACGTATGAAGGTGCTGCTTTAGCCGCAAATATAAATGTACGCGGATAGATTCTAAATGAAGCATCTGCTTTCATTTTTTTGTATAAATGAATAATATTCATCACGTTTAATAACTGACGTTTATATGCATGTAAACGTTTTGCTTGAACATCAATAATAGAGTTTACATCAATTTCAATACCGCAATGTTCTTTAATATATGCAGCTAAAATTTGTTTTCTTTCTGTTTTAACAGCTAAGAAATCTTCTTGTAATTTAGCATCATCCGCAAATACTCTTAATTTTGATAATTCTTTTGGATTCATAATAAACCCATCTCCAATTTTAGAAGTAATTAATTTCGTTAATTGAGGATTTGAATACACTAACCAACGACGGTGTGTAATTCCATTTGTTTTATTAATGATTTTATCAGGCATTATTTCATTAAACCCTTTGAATACATCATCCACTAAGATTTGAGAATGTAGTGTCGCTACTCCATTCACTTTATGACTTCCCACGATTGCTAAATTAGCCATGTGAACTTGTCCATATTTAATAATTTTCAATTGGTCTTCTAAGTCTGGACGGTGATATTTATGATGAATATCATAAACAAAACGTTGTTGGATTTCTACGATAATCATATAAACTCTAGGTAATAAATTTTCAATGTAATGGATTGGCCATTTTTCTAACGCTTCACTTAATACTGTGTGGTTTGTGTATGCCATACAGTTTTTAGTAATGTGCCAAGCTTGATCCCATTCATATTCATATTCATCCATTAATATACGCATCAATTCAGGTATCGCTAACACTGGGTGAGTATCATTCAATTGAATAGCTACTTTATCCGCTAAGTTATCTAGATTAGGATACACTTTTAAGTGTGAGTTAATTAGTGAGTGAATTCCAGCACATACAAAGAAGTATTGTTGTTTTACACGTAATTGTTTTCCTTCATCCGTTGAATCATCAGGATATAAACAACGACAAATTTCTCTTACATCGTTAATATATTTTTGGTAATCTCCGCCTAAACTCTCTTCTGCTGGTTCTGCACTCCATAAACGAAGTGTATTTGTAAGTTTAGTTCCATGACCTACCACTGGCATGTCATAAGGTACTGCATTAATTACCGTTGCATCAACGATTTCTACTTTGATTTTCCCTTCCTCATTCATGTATTGGTTTACTTTTCCACCAAAATGTACTTGAACAGTTGATTTAGGTTTTCTAACTTCCCATACATTTCCTAATTTCATCCATAAATCAGGAACTTCTCTTTGTTCTTGATCTTTAATTAATTGTTTAAAGAATCCGTATTCATAACGAATACAGTTTCCATGTCCTGCATAGCGAGTTGAGGCTAATGAATCTAAGAAACAAGCTGCTAGTCTTCCTAGTCCACCATTTCCTAATCCAGCATCGCTTTCTAATTCTTCTAGTTCATTGATACTTACACCAATATCACTTAATCCTTCTTTAACAACATCGTAAATTTCTAAATTCATTAGATTATTAGTTAATAATCTACCCATTAAAAATTCCATAGAGAAATAATACATTTGTTTCCCTTGTGTTTTTGCTAGTTCTTCTTTTGAAGTTTTCCAGTTATTTCCTGAAAGTTCTCTAACCAATAATCCAAGTACCATGTATTTTTCACTTATATGAGCTTGCTCAAGAGATCTTCCATATGTTTCTATCATCATACGTTGGTACATATCCATAAACTGTTTTTTTGTTAAATTCATTTTTCCCCATCCTTATTTTTTCTTGTTTTTGTGATGTAAAATAATACCTGCAAAAGGTGCTACATCTACACTAATATAATATGGTTTGAAATCAACTAATTGTTTTTTAGCTCTTAGTGATTTTCTATTCACCATACCGTCTCCGCTATACTCATGTGCATCTGTATTGAAAATTTCTTTGTAGTATCCTGTTTCTAACACTCCAAAAGAATGATCGCTATATGCTCTATTAGACATATTTAAGATAACCACAATTGTTTCATCATCGCCTTTTCTAATATAGCTGAATAAGTTTTCATCACTATTGTCAGCATCTATCCACTCAAAATAGTTATGGTCAAATTCGTTTTTATGCATTGCTCCATAAGTAGCGTATATGCTTGAAAGTTCTCTAAACATTTTTTGGAAAGAGTCATGCATTGGATACTTTAATAAGAACCAATCATTTTCTTCACTTTCATCGAACTCTCTCATTTGTCCAATTTCATTAGACATGAAGTTCAGTTTTTTACCAGGATGTGTATACATATAAGTATACAACAATCTTGCTTGTTTAAACTTATCTTCATACGATCCCCACATTTTATCGACAATAGTAGCCTTTCCGTGAACTACCTCATCATGTGAAAACGGTAAAATAAATCGTTCGCTATAATAGTATGCCATAGAAAAGTTGATTTTATTATGTTCATATTGGCGATATATCGGATCTATCTTGAAATATGATAATGTATCATTCATCCAACCCAAATCCCATTTATAATCAAAGCCTAATCCCCCGTCCAATGTGGGCTTAGTAACATCCATAAAATCACTTGAATCTTCTGCAATCAACATTACTTCAGGATATGCTGTTCCCAAATAATAGTTCATGCGTTTAATAAATGAAAGACCACCTTCGTTTACTCCACGGTCCTTATTTCCTTGCCAATAAATTACATTACTTATGGCATCCATTCGTATGCCATCTACATGGAATTTATCCATCACATAACTGGCTGCACTCATTAAGAAACTACGTACTTCTTCTTTCCATAAATTA
This sequence comes from uncultured Erysipelotrichaceae bacterium, assembly GCA_947036815.1. Classification (GTDB taxonomy): domain Bacteria; phylum Bacillota_I; class Bacilli_A; order Erysipelotrichales; family Erysipelotrichaceae; genus CAMQRS01. The sequence goes on along the minus strand of CAMQRS010000014.1, from coordinate 32,000 downwards.
AAGTTCGCAGTACCCCATTCGCTATACGCATTTTCGTTATCATATTCGAATAAATGTGTTCCATCAAATTTATTTAAGGCGAATTCATCTTTGACGAAATGCACTGGCACAAAATCAAATATAACCCCAATTCCATTTTTATGCAACTCATTGATTAAACTTTTAAGTTCGTTAACGCTTCCATAACGTGAAGTTATTGAAAAATATCCACTTGTTTGGTATCCCCAGCTTCCATCAAAGGGATGTTCACTTAACGGCATCAACTCAACATGGGTGAAATGATTCTCTTTTACATACTCAATTAATTGCTTAGCAATGGTTTTATAATTGGGTCTACCACCTTCTTCATGTCTCCATGCACCTAGGTGTAACTCATAAATATTCATGGCTGAATCAAAGTTTTTAGTTCTTGCATTCATCCATTTTTTATCGCTCCAATTGAAGCTATCTTTATCTACCACAACACTTGATGTATTCGGTCTAAGTTCGTTGTAAAAACTAAATGGATCCATTTTATCAACGACTTCTCCTCCAACTTGAGTAATTCGATATTTGTAGATATCCAACTCTTTTACACCAGGAATAAACAGACTATAGATTCCTCTATCGTCTACTCTATTCATCATATGTAGTTCTTCTCCCCATTGATTAAAAGTACCTATAATTTGTATGTTTTTAGCATTGGGTGCCCACACACGAAAACGTACCCCTTCTACATTTTCAAAAGCTAATTGTGCTCCAAATACTTCATACGCATTAATACAGTGCCCCTCAAAAAATGATTGTATAATTTGTTGTTCCATAATTTCCTCCTCAAAAATAAAGTAGAGACGCCTCTACTTTATTTTATTCTTGATAGTCAAAGCAACCTCTATCTCTTACTTTTCCTTTAATAAGTGATGCCGCCTCTTTGTGCTTTTGATGTGTTTGATAAGCCATCAATGCCTTCTCATCTACAAAACTGCTATCTAATAATAAATGACGATTACTAGAATCTAATGGTTGTGTTTGCACGTGAACGTGTAACACTCCCTCTATTTCATTTTCTAATTGTTCCATCTCTTCTTTGAACTTCTTAGCAATAACATTTCTTTCTTCATCAGAAACACTACTCTCAAAACTCCACATTACAATATGTCTTATCCTATTCATTAGTTCGTAAATTGTTCCATTGCTTTTTTAAGTGCAGCCCCTTTTACATTTGCATTTTCCATACTTGTGCCTTTAACACAGTAATAGAATTTACATTTTGGTTCTGTTCCGCTTGGTCTAATTGCAATCCAACTACCATCACTTAAGTAATATTTTAACACATCCGAAACTGCAAAACCTGTTAATGCTTTTTCTTCATTGTTTTCTCTAATAATACATTGTTTATAGTCTTCATATCTAACTACTTTATATGCATCAATTGTTTCTACATTTGTAGTACGTAAAGTTGTTAAAATTTCTTGAATTTTAGCAGCTCCTTCCATCCCTTTTAATGTAAATGAAACTTGGCTTTCTTCATAATATCCATGACGTTTGTATAAATCTTCTAGTACATCCACCAACGTTTTTCCTTGTGCTTTGTAGTAACAAGTAGCTTCGGCAAGCATTAAACAAGCTTGAGGTGCATCTTTATCTCTTACAAAAGGAGCAATTAAACTACCATAACTTTCTTCATATCCAAACACATACTGTTTTTCACCAGTAACTTCATATTTCGCTACTTTTTCACCAATGAATTTAAATCCTGTTAATGTTTTTTCTGTCGCTACATTATAGTGAGAGGCAATTTTTTCCCCTAAGTCACTTGTTACTACTGTGTTAAACATGACTGGATTTGCTGGCATCATATTTTGTTTCGTTAATTGGTCTAACATATATTCAATCAAAATACTTCCACTTTGATTTCCACTTAACAATACATAGTCATTATCGTGCTTAACTCCTACTCCCATACGGTCTGCATCTGGATCACATACTAATATTAAATCAGCATCTTCTCTTTTCGCATACTCAATAGATAGTGTATAAGCTCCCGCTTCTTCTGGATTCGGTGTTTCCGTATTAGAAAAATCTGGATCTGGCGAACATTGTTCTTCCACCGCGATAAAGTGGTAACCACTTCTTGTATAAATTTCTCTTACTGGCACATTTGCTGTTCCATGTTCTGGTGAAAATACAATTTTAACATCTTCTTTATTGATATTCGGTTGCATTTGAATTTTCAATACTTCTGCATAGTATTTTTCATCAATTGCTTCCCCAATTATTTCAATTAGTTGTTTTTGGTCTTCTCTACAATCAATGGCTAACCCTAATTCATCTTCAATTGCATTTACATGATCAATTACTTGTTGTGCTAACGCAGGTACCAATTGGCATCCTTTATCGTCATATAGTTTATATCCATTATATTCTTTCGGATTATGTGACGCTGTAATCATAATTCCTCCAGCACAGTTTAATTCTCTAACTGCATATGACAATTCTGGAGTTGGACGTAAACTCTCAAATACATAACTTCTAATATTATATGAAGCTAGAACATTTGCACTTACTATCGCAAATTCATAAGACATGTGGCGATTATCATAACCAATAGCCACTCCTTGCGATAACGCTGCTTCCCCTAAACCAACAATATACTTAGCAAACCCCACATTTGCTTTAGCAATCGTATGAACATTAATGCGGTTTGTACCTGGCCCTAAAACACCACGCATTCCTGCTGTTCCAAACTCAATATTTGTATAAAAAGCATCCTCTATTTGTTTTTTATTCATTGTATCTAATTCAGTTTTCAAAGCTTTGTCTAAATTTGGATGTTGAATCCATCTTTCGTAATTTGTTTTGTACATTTCGCATGTCCTTTCCGGGTTTTTAATAAAAAAAGGCGGAAAACCCACCTTTTAGTTACTATCCAATAATTTTTTGAGTTCTTAACACTTCTTCAATTGCTGCGATTGCTGCATCTTCGTCATCTCCGTTACAAGAAATTGTGATTTCTGATTGCGTTGGAATTCCTAAAGACATAACACCCATAATTGATTTCATGTTTACTTCACGTCCTCCAAATGCTACATTAATTTCACATTTGAATTTGCTTGCTGCATTTACTGCAACTGTTGCAGGGCGAGCATGTAATCCAACTGGATCAATAACTGTTGCTGTAATTTGTTTCATAATAAATTTTCCTCCTTGATTAAAGTCATTTACTTCTCCTTTATCTTACACTATATACCCTATGTTTACAATGCTTTTTCACTGTAACTTCATCATTTTTCACATTTTTTTGCGTATTTCTATTATTTATTTTTTTATCAATGAATCACTGTTAATTATTTCAATCCCAAGTTGAGTAAGCGATTTCACACAGACACCATTTCCATCGATTAATGTACGTGTAAATGTACCATCATATACCTTTTTAAAACCACAACTCGGGCTCTTTGATTTCATAATAGCCTTCGTTATATTTTGGTCCTGAGCTATTTGTTTTACCATATTCGCCCCTTTTTCATACTCATAAGTTTTATCATTTCCAAACTTATCAATTACTTTTCCCTCTATAATTTCACAAGGAGTTCTTCCCAACTTTGATAATCCTCCCATGACTTCAGGACAAACCTTAATCACTTCGTAACCTTGTACATAATCAACAATGTCTTGCTCATAGTTATGGTTCCCATCGTAACGACAACACTCCCCAAGCAAACAGGCGCTTACCAGAATTTTTTCTAACATATTTTCCCTTCACTCTTTATTATTTCTTCATCACTAATATGGGTGATGATATGAGTCAATGCATTCACTATCATTGAAAGTTCCATACTTGGACTATTCAAATGATTTTGTTGAGGAATATAAGGAATGTGGACAAATCCAGCTTTACAATGCACACGGTGTTTACGCAAGTAATGCTGCACCCCATACGTTACATGATTACATACAAACGTACCTGCCGTATTGGAAATGCTCGCAGGAATTTCATGTTGCTTCAACACTTCTATCAATCGTTTATTAGGTAATGTGGTAAAGTACGCATCAGCACCATCTTCATAGATCGCTTGATCTATACGTATATTTCCTTTATTATCTTCAATTCCAAAATCATCGATATTAATCCCAATTCGCTCAATCGTAATATCTTTTCTTCCTCCTGCTTGACCTATGCATAGCACGTAGTCTGGCTTGTGTGTTTCGATTGCTTCAAATAGAAGGTTCAAACTTTCATAGGCAACGACTGGCAATTCAATTGGTATCACTATCTTATTATCAATTAATAACGGTAACTGTCTAATTGCTTCTAAACTAGGATTCACTTTATCTTTCCCAAAGGGTGCAAACCCACTAATTAGTACTTTCATGCAATGTTCCTCTTACTTATGATAAGTTTCATTTTTATTAATTTTATATGCTCTGTATATTTGTTCAAGAACGATTACTCGAACCATTTGATGAGTAAAGGTTAAGTCACTTATCTTCCAACGATATTGACTTCGCGTTATTAGTTGTTTCGACACTCCTAAACTTCCCCCAATAACAAAAGTGATATCACTATTTCCATAGGTTGGAATTTGATCCATTTTTTTAGCAAATGCTTCACTACTAATCATTGCTCCATGCAAATCTAAAAGGATGACATATTCCTTATCTTTGATTTTACCTAATACTCGACTTCCTTCTACTGCTAGCACTCTTTCTACATCAGCTAACGAATATTTATCAGAAGTAGCTTCATCATTCACTTCTACTATTTCTAATTTGGTATACCCACTTAGTCTTTTGGTATATTCATCTATCTGCATTTTCAACGCTTTATCTTTGATTTTACCTATCGCTACTATTTTAATCATAACTTTTCTCCTCCGACAATAATTTCAAATTGAGGAGCACTCACAATTTTAATGTTTTCTGTATTCACTTGATGATGTTGTAACGTTTCCAATAACACTTCTTTTGCTTTTTCCATACTGTTCCCTTGTTCACTTATGTGTGCTAGGACTATTTCTTTGGTGTTCTCTCCAATTACTTTAGCTAATATAGTCGCACTATCTTCATTACATAAATGTCCTACGTCAGATAGAATTCTTTGTTTCGTAAACATTGGTCGACTCGTTTGCATCAACATTTCAACATCATGATTACTTTCAAATATATAGTAATCTGCATTGATAATATAAGTTAAGTATTCATCTTTAATATATCCTGCATCTGTGATATACACTAACTTTTGATTATCACTTGTGATGACATAACCACTACATAATCCACTATCATGGGACAATGGTATTTCTTGAATTTTCAATGAGTTTATTTCCACCAATTCAAAATCCAAAAGTACATTCATATTGTTTATTTCTAATTTTGTTTTACAGTAAGTCGGTACTTGATTAAACATTTTCGTTTGCGCTGTATGATCGCCATGCGTATGAGTAATAAATAAAGCATCGCTTTTCAAGTAATCATAGCTCAATCTTTCAAAACAACTAGTTAAATATTTTTTGGTACTTCCACAGTCTATAATAATATTTGTATTTTCATCTCTAATGAGACAACAGTTCCCTTTAGAACCACTTGCTAATAAGGCATATTTCAACATCTTTAATTCTCCTAATCGATTGTTTAATTATATCACATTTTTCTATATTCACTGATAGGATACTAAAAAAGAGTGATTTCTCACTCTTAGTATTCTTCAAATTGGTCTACTGTATAAAATGCATTAATTGATTTTTTAAATTGTAGTTTAATTTTTTTCAATGCACCATTACGATGTTTTTGAACATCTACTTCTGTAATTGATTCGTCTGAATCATTTTCTCTATCATAATAGTCATCACGATACAAGAATACCACGATATCGGCATCTTGCTCTATCGCTCCAGAGTCCCTTAAGTCAGATAGCATTGGTCTTTTATCTTGACGTGATTCAACTCCACGTGATAATTGAGACAACGCTAATACTGGCACTTCTAATTCCCTAGCTAATGCTTTTAAACTTCTTGAGATTTCTGATATTTCTAGTTGTCTACTTTCTTTACCTGCTGAGGTAATCAACTGTAAGTAGTCAACCACAATTAAGTCTAGTCCATGTTCAGATTGTAGTTTACGACATTTTGAAAATATTTCAGGCATTTTCACAATGGCACTATCATCAATAAAGATTTTAAGTGCTGCCAATTCATTTGCGGCTTCACTTAATTTATTCATTTCATCTGAGCGTACTTGTCCACTACGTAGCTTATTTCCTTCTACTTGTGATTTAGCACTTAATATTCTTCGCATATATTGTTCGGCAGGCATCTCCAAAGAGAACAGTGCTACTGCACCTTTGTTTTTCGTAGATAAACTTGCATTCAATGCTAAATTAAGCGCAAATGCAGTTTTCCCCATCGATGGTCTAGCTGCCAGTATAATTAAATCTCCACGTTGTAATCCATTTGTTAATTTATCAATATCACGATATCCTGTCTCAATCCCTGTAATTCCATCACTTGAATTTCGTAGGTTATTTATCTCTTCCATGACGTTTCCAATTACTTCACGTGATCCTTTAAAGTTTGTCGCATTTCGTTTTCTTGTGACATTCAATATACTACGTTCTGCCTTATCCATCAATTCGTCTAAGTCAATACTTGAATCAAATCCTTCTTCAGCAATCATTTCAGCCGTTTCTATTAGATGTCTTGCATATGCCTTCTTCTGTACTATTTCTATATAATAAGTAATATTCGCACTACTTACTGCACTATCACTTAAATTCACGATATAATCAGCTCCACCTGCATAAGACAACTCATCACTGTCTTGTAAGCGTGCTAACAAAGTAGTCGGATCAATTGGATTGTGGTTATTCATTAAATAAAGCATTGCATCGTAAATACGTTTATGTGCTTCTACGAAGAAATCATCCATAATTAAGTTTTGGTCATATACCACTTTCACTACCGAAGGATATACTAATAGTGCCCCTAGTATTGCTTGCTCCGCCTCATTGTTGTGAGGTAATTCTCTAGCCATATTTTATGCCTGTTGTGTTAAATGAACGTTTACTACACCGATTACTTTATTTTTATATAAGTCTACTTTTAATAAAGTTGTTCCTAGCCCACTAGCTCCGTGTGTATCTATAAACTTACGTTTATCTAACTTGATGTTGTGTTCCACACGTAATTTTTCTACTATATGCTTCGTTGAAATACTTCCGAACACTTTTCCACCTTTTCCTGCTTTAATTTTAAAATCCAAAACAATTTCTTTTAAATTCGCCTTCAATTGTTCCGCTTCATTTTCTAATTGCTTATCCATTGCTTCATTTTCTGCCTTTTGTGTTACTAGCACTTTCATGCTTCCTTTAGAAGCTTCTACTGCTAGTCCACCTGAAATTAAGAAGTTTCTTCCGTATCCATCAGCCACTTCTTTAGTTTCTCCTTTTTTTCCTAATTTTTTAACATCCTTCAGTAATATTACTTTCATCATTTTGTTCCTCCTGGCTACTTATATATAAATCAATTTGATTTAATAACTCGGCCTTTAATTGTTGTGGTGTCGTATCTTCTGCTTGCGTTGCCGCTGCACTAAAGTGTCCTCCCCCATTCATTTCTTCCATAATTCTTTGCACATTGACATTCCCTTTACTTCTTGCAGAAATACCACTCACTTGGAGTTTGGTTTTCCCAATTACAAAGGAAGCTTCAATATTTTTTATCGCAAGTAGTGCATCTGCACCTATCGACATCATAGTCCTTGCTAATATCGCATCATCATCTACACAGGCAATCATAAATTTTTCACGATACACTTCCCCGTGTTTAAAGATATTTACTTTTGCTTCAAATTCTTCATAATCTTCTTTTAATAAGTCTTCTGCTTCTATTGGGTCAACCCCTAGTTTTTTAAGTTGTGCAGCAGCCTCAAACGTTCTAAATCCTGTGCGCATCTTAAATCGATTCGTATCTACTATAATACCTAAATACATAAAGGTTGCTTCTACTTCATTTATATTTACTTCATTCCCTAAGTATTCAAAACATTCTGTTAACAATTCACAAGTACTACTAGCTCCAGATTCAATGTACATGAGTAGTGGCTTTTGAATATAATTCTCAGTACGACGATGATGATCAACAACGACTATTCGTTTCGCATTTTCTAACAATGCCGGTGCATTACTGTGCGTTGGATTATGATAGTCTGCAACTAGTACTAAATCGTTTACACCTTGTAATCGCAATGCTTCTTCTTCACTAATGAAGGTATGTCTAAGTGATAACTCATGTTCATAAAAGTCCAACGCCCCTTGTAGGTACATTTCTATTCCTCCACTTTGCGAAACAATATACGTTTTTTTACCACAAGCTTGCGCTACTCTACTTAGTGCTATATTAGCTCCCATGCAATCGAAATCCATCGTTTTATGACCAGTAATAAATACTTTATCACTCTCTAAAATAGCTTCATTAATTGCTTGTGCCATTACTCTAACTCGAACCCTACTACGTTTAGAAACTGCCTCAGAGTTTCCTCCAAAATATTCAACATCTAATCCATAACGTTTAACTGCAGCCTGATCTCCACCACGACTTTGAGCTAATTCGAGCAAGTCATTCGCCATGTCATCAAGCACTGAAAAATCATCACTGCCTCTAGCAAATGCCATTGATAACGTAATTGAAACATCTAATTCATGTGCTTTTTTTCTTGTATTATTTAGTATATCAAACTTATCATTTGCTATTTCTCGATACACTTTTTCATTTAAAACAATAATGAATCGATCGCTTCGTAGTCTTCGAATTAGCATCCCATAATGAGTTGCCCACTCTACTATCGGTTGTCTCAATCCCATGTTAATGGCAGTGATTGTTGCTTCATCTTCATATGCAGAAACTTCCATGTAATTATCTAAATGAATAATTCCTACGACAACACTATCCTCTTCATACTTCTTAGTCAATGTTTCTACAACACTTACGTCTCTAACAAAAAAGATAGATCCTGATTCTTTTCTAGATATTTCATATAGATATCCATTATGTTCCCCGATGACACTATCTAATTGGTGTTCAAACAATTGATTTACTTCTTCTATGAAAGATGTGAATTTCTTACCTACTAGTTTTGAATTTCTTTGTTGAACAAAATCACTTACCCAGGTGATATCACGATTTTCATCTATGGCGATGATTCCAATCATTCCTACTGTTAGAGCTTTTTTTGCTTCATTACCTAAAATTCTAGATAACTCAACATCTTGGGTTTTCTTTGCTTTTTCCAAAGTCATTACAATCCATCCCATTAATATTAAATTAATGAAAAAGTAGATTACTAAGGCCATTAATATTTCCATCAATCCTAAAAATGCAATTAGCGCAAGACTTATCCCTTGCATTATCAAGATAACAATAACCTGCATTTTAATACTTTCTATATATTTCATTAAGATACCTCCTAAATTTATATGTTATTTCTTCTATTTTACCATTTTTTTTAGTTTATTTCATCCATTAAAAAAAAGAAGAAGACGAATCTTCTTCTTTTAAATCATTAAAACGGTTCAAATAGCCTATAAATTCATAATTTCAATAGTTAAATACAGGTATATATGCTTTTATTTGTATCTATTTTAGTACGATTTGGCTATCACTTTGAATATCTAATGTTGTATTGTAGTATGCTTTTAAAGCCTCATACATATATGCAGTATCTAATGCTCCTGCACTTTCATATGATGAATGCATTGCTAGTTGAGCAAGACCGATATCAATACTGTGTACACTTACTTTGGTACTTGAAATATTACCTAAGGTACTACCTCCCGCCATATCAGAACGATTAGCAAAATGTTGGATTGGAACATTTGCTTTTTGGCATATCGCATTAAACACTGCATGACTAATTGCATCTGTCGTATACTTTTGGTTTGCGCTATGTTTCACTACGACTCCAGCATTCATACAAACATAATTTGTTTCATCTGCAACTTCTGTATAATTCGGATGAAGGGCATGTGCATTATCACATGAAACCATAAAGCTTCTTGCGATACTTGATGCATAACTATTGTGAGATGAATCAAAGCCTTCTTGAATACGCTGTAATGTATCAAATAAGAAAGTAGATTCTGCTCCTTGTTTAGTTGATGATCCTACTTCTTCATTGTCAAAGCAAGCAGAAACATTCACCACATTTTCGTTTGCGCTGTCGCATAGTGCTTGAAAACTTGTATATGCACATTGTAAATCATCTAATTTAGGTGCAGAAATAAACTCATCATTAATTCCCCAAGTCATTCCTACTTGACGATTATATAGGTAAATATCTTTCCCTAAAATTTGTTGTGCTTTCACTCCAATTGAGTTAGCTAATAAATCATTAAAATCAGATTCACTAAAGTCTTTCATACTCACTAAAGGTAGCGTATCTTTTTGCATATTGTAAGTATAACCAGAATTTATTGTACGATTCATATGAATTGCTAGATTAGGTATCATTAATATATCTTTGTGTATATTTACTAATTTACTTTCGATTCCATTTTCTGTTTGAATCAAAATACGACCAGCTAGTGAAAGGGGTCTATCAAACCATGAGGCAGCGATTAATCCACCATACATTTCTGTATTGAAACGTACACTTCCGCCTTTTCCTTTCAAAGTTGCTACTTCTTTAATCTTGAATGTTGGCGAGTCCGAATGTGATGACGTCATTTGGTAATGAACCTTTTCAACATCTTGTCCTACACTAAATGCGATTATACTACTTCCGTTACGTGTCACAAAGTATTTCCCACCTTTGCTGATTTCCCAAGATGATTGTTCGTTTAATGAACAGTATCCATTTTTTAATAATAATTGTTTTAAGTTTTCCACTGCATGAAAGCAACTTGGACTTTCTTCAATAAATTTCAGTAATTGTTTATTCATAATTTTCTCCATTTTCCACTCTATTATATAGAATCCATCCATAAATTGCAAAGTGATAAATAATACTCAAAGATATTATTCACTACTTTCCATTAAAGTATGTATATGCTATTTCATTAATATTTCCTATATGTCTTTCTCCATCAACCCCTAAACTAGTAAAGATTGAAATTGCGTAAGGACTACCTTCCATGACTAAACCTATTGAGTTAGTTGCACTAAGATAGCTTCCATACTTTTGTATTTCCACTTCAGGTATATTGGCATTTAAGTATTGGATTGGCATCGCTTGCTCCAAATGCGACACCAATGTTTCGAATTCATCGCTATTTGTATATAGATAAGTCAGTGTATCATTCGCGTAATTTGCACTCATTATATTATCGTAACTAAAAAAGATTGGTTCATAAGATTGGTCACTATACTTAGTAATTGCCTCCTTATAGGCAATCCATCCTGCTGTATATCCATCCTCATCTGTATATTCTAAATTATCAAAAAGTATATGAGCACCTGTATTATCAGAATATAAGATAACGCACTCTAATAATTCTTTCAAACTTATTATATCTCCTACTACATACATATCACAAATTACTCCACCTGGTTCAAAGTGAGATTCTTTATATTGAAACATCGTATCCATTGAATATTCTCCACTATTTATAAATTCATAGTAAAGCATAACTAGTGGCAATTTATATGTGCTTGCTGCAGTAAAGTAAACATCACTATTCTTTGTATAAACAAAATCACTTTCAAAGTTATGTATATAAATTCCAACATTATCTTCTATTCCTTCTTCTATTAAATAGGTATCAACTAGCTTCATGAATTCATCTTCTCTAACATTTGATTCCGTCCAAGTAGATTCCACCTGATACGGGTCACTCACATTGTTTACCACTTCATTTTTATTACTGAAATATATTAACGTGCATAATAGCACAATTCCAGTAATTTATACTCCTCCTAATAGTAATATAACTGTTTGTTTCTTCATATATCCCCCTATTTCATATATTGACTGCATTCATTTTGATGCATAATTTTGATACGTTATTCATCATCACTATCTATAAATTCGTCTTTTCCTTCCCAAATTGGAGTTAACTTATTTATTTTTATATCTAACGCAAACATGGTACTCATTCCTTCTTTTACATTTTGAACATCTAGTAGTAGTTCGTTTTCCATTGTGCCTAAATCAGTAAAATATATATTATGCTTATTGTCTGTTTCGCTTAAACTTAACACTGTTGTTAGTTTATTTTCTGATTCATTATACGCACTTATATATTGACCATCTTCATCATTTCCCACATAGTAAAATGAATCATTAAAATACGTTACACTATGTGCTGTATTACTGTGATTTAAAGCATCTACTGTTATCATCTCATTCGTTGTTGTATTGAAATGAAATAAAGTATATGTATCACTTTTTGGTTCATATATGCTCATCAAGATATCCTCATTATGAATACATACATCATTGTAATGTGTGGCTGGCATATCTTTAATTGACAACAGTTTTATAAACATTTCACTATTAAGATCGTAAACCATGTAATTAGATAATTCTAGTTCGTAATCGTATTCTTCAAATACAACATAAGCATTATTCGCATATAACAAACTCGCCGATATTGTTTCGGAATGTGTAGTTAGCTTATGTAAGTTAGTATAACTATTATTGTGTAAATCATAACTGGCTACATACGTACGCGTTCCATCCTCGATAGTATTACCTATTCCAAATAGTAGTCCATTTTCGTTTGATACAAATGGTTCGAAGACAACTCCATCAGGAGATTCATATAATATTGAATCTCCTAACCCCTCTTGGCGAAGTAATTCAATTCCCTCATCCCAAACTAATTCTTTATCATACAAAAAATTACTACTCAATACATTTATTTTATTTGATGTTGAACAGCCCCCACTGATAAGCAATATCACAAGAATACTCATATTTTTTTTCACTATAGAACCCCTCCATTCATTCGGGTATTTATATATTAATATTACTCCTCCATGCACGCCATTGTCAATACAACAACCATATCTTAATCATTACAATCGCTTCTTCTTTCTCTAAATTATACAAAAAAACTCAGATGTACTTAAGTACGTCTGAGTTCATTTTATTTTTTTGAGATCTTTTTATATATAGCGACTACTCCAAGCTTAATACTGCTAAAGAATGTTTCAGATTTTATTAACTTATCTGCGTCAATATACTTTTTGATCATACTCAATGTTTTTATATTATCTTTAGTTGTGAAAATAAATTTACCACTTTCTTTTGTAAAAACTACAAAACGATTAATTTTTTTCTTATTAAACATAATTGAGGCTGCGATATAATCTATCTCTTGCCATGGAATCAATATGAAGTTTTTAGCTTTTTTTGAATCATAGAATTCAAAAGCTTTATTTCCTATCATAATTTTACCATGTTCGCTCATTCCCATAAGCAATGATGCATCGATCGTTAAATCAACAGAACTATTCATTGATTGTAACATTATCGTCACCTCCTTTTAAAACATTTTGTGAATACAGGTTATCCTTTTATTTTAGAAAATATTTACTAAAGTTCCAACGATACCAACTACGAATAATCCTAAGATGATAACAATTGGAGACACTTTCTTTTTAAGTAACCAGCAACATCCTAATGTTACTAATAATCCTAATAATCCTGGAGTTAAAGCATCAATTTGAGCTTGTAAAGTAGCACCACTGTCTTTGTTAACAAGAATGTCAGCAGAAATACTAATATTTACCCATCTTTGTACTAATCCACCAATAATGAACATACCAAGAACTGAAGCTCCTGTAGTAATTTTTCCTAATAAACCACCAGATAAATCTTTAGTGATTGTAGTTCCTAAGTTATATCCCATTTCTTGTGTATAGAAGATGAATGCATAACGCATAACATTCCATAATACGAAGAATAAGATTGGACCTACGATACTTCCATCCATTGCTAAAGATGCTGCTAAAGCTCCAATAATTGGACGAGCAGTGAACCAGAATACTGGATCTCCAACTCCTGCCAAAGGACCCATCATACCAATTTTAACCCCTTGAATTGCTGAATCATCAACATTAGCACCGTTTGCACGTTCTTCTTCTAAAGCTAATGTAACTCCCATAACTGGAGCTGAACAATAAGGTTGAGTGTTATAGAACTCTAAATGTCTTTTTAATGCTGCGATTTGGTCATCTTTATTTGGGTATAATCTTTTAATTGCAGGAATGATTGCGAAACACCATCCCCCATTTTGCATACGTTCGTAGTTCCAAGATGCTTGAAGGAACTGGTGACGCGTAGCTACCGCACGGCGGTCTTTTTTCGTTAATACGATTCTTTCTTGTGTCATTTTAATTTCCTCTTTCCTAGTAATCATCTAAGATGTCACCAAGTGCATCTACTGAACCAGAACCTGCAGAACCAGCTTCTTTTAATGTAATGAATACTAATGCTAATGAAACCCCGATTACTCCTAATCCGATTAATGTGATTTCACCAATAATTGCAACGATAAATCCTAATGCGAAGAATGGCCAAACTTCTTTAGAAGCCATTAAGTTAATAACCATAGCATATCCTACTGCGGCTACCATTCCACCACCTACTGCCATACCATTCACTAACCATACAGGCATTGCAGTCATTGCAGCTTCAACTGCGTCTGGTGCAACAAAACATAATGCTAATGCTGGAATTGCAACTTTTACACCTTGCATAGTGATGGCAGCCCAGTGCCAGAATTCGATCATTTTGAAGTTTGCTGTTTCAGCAGCTTTATCCATAGCATGAACCATAGGAATAGCGATCGTACGACCGATCATTGATAATCCAGTTCCTGCTACTGATACTGGTGTAGCAACTGCGATAGAAGTTACGATTGCATCTGCAACAGCAACATTTCCACCTTCAAGAGCAAGAATCATTACGATTGATGATCCTACTGATGCTAAAGCAGCATCTGGTGCGATTGCAGCTCCAACGTTTGCCCATCCAAGAGCCATCATTTGTAGAGTTCCCCCTAATAAAATCCCAGCTTCTAAGTTACCACTTACTAATCCCATTAATGTACAACAGATAATAGGTTGGTGAAATTGGAACTGGTCTAAGATTGATTCAACACCTGCCAAAAATGCTACAAGTACAACCAATACAATTGTTAAAATATCCATAATTGTGTTTCTCCTTTGTTTTTATTATTATAATAAATCTTTTGCTTTTTTTAAAATGTCTGCTACTTTAAGTGGACTTTCACTAGGAACAGTTTGTCCATAAACATTAACGTTTTTGTCCAATAAAGCTTCAACTGTTTTAACATCGTCTGCATTAAAAGCTAACGCTCTTGTTGCAACAACTTTTCCAAGGCTATGAGCCATAGAACCTAAACATAGTTTTTCAATTGCTACACCTTTTTCAATACAATATAATGCATCTTGAGGTGTTTCAAATAAAACCATCATTCTTGTTCCTCCGAAACGAGGATCTGAGTCAATCTTAACTAATTGATCCAAAGCAACAACGTGCACTTTAACTCCCGGAGGAGCTGCTTGAACGATCATTGTTTTTCTCAATTCATCTTTAGCAACGCTATTAGATGCAATTACAATTCTTTGTGGTTTTGTTTCTTTAGTCCAAGTTGTTGCTACTTGACCATGTAATAGACGTGTATCTACACGTGCGAATACATAATTAATTTTTCCATCTCCTACTACAGTTCCTTCAGGTATTTTATTTGCCTTAGGTTTTTGAGCAGGCGCTGAATTCGCTTTTGGAGCAGCTTGTACTGTTGCGATTTTAGTCAATATTCCTTCTTTTGATTTTTCACAAATTAGTGTCGCCATTTCATGAGCCGATTCAATTGAGTTTCTTGCTACATACGCTTCAATTACCATTGGTAAATTCATTCCAGTAACAATCGCCCATTTTTCTTCGTGACCATTTAATGCCATACTGATTTGGTTGAAAGGTGTTCCCCCCCATAAATCAACTAGAAATAAGACTTCATCGGCACCTACAACTGCTTCATCAACTTTTGATCTAAAAGTTTCAGGTCCGTCACTAGGCATCAATGTAACACACTTAACTTCTTCTTGAGTTCCAAAAATCATTTCTGATGATTGGTGTAGACCAAGTGCGAATTCACCATGACTAGCTAGTATAATTCTAACCATAAATTTGTCTCCTTTCTCATTACTTAATAATAAGTTTTTAAATGAAAATGGACTAGCGCTTTTCACTTCATAAATTATTGTAGCTACTGAATAATTTGCAAAGTTGTGAAGCCTGTAACCACTTACATACACATACTATCACACACTTTATTTGAATGCAAAGGTAAAATAAGGGTGCTAATTTTATTGTTTTTTTATTTTTTCTTTTGTTTTAGTGCAAAAAAGCCTTTAAACAAAGGGTTTTCGCTACTTCTCCTTACTGTTTTTACTTTCCACACAGGATGTGTTGATTTTTTTAAATGACAATTGTCATCGTAAATGTGTGAAAAATACGCAAAGAGTTCACATAAAAAAAAGGACTCCCTTATTGGGAGTCCTAATATTTTCGTTTCTTATTCTTCTACGTAAGGTAATAAAGCCATTTGACGAGAACGTTTGATAGCAGTTGCTAACATTCTTTGGTATTTTGCTTTTGTTCCTGTAACACGTCTAGGAATAATTTTTCCATTAGCAGAGATGAATCTTCTTAATAACTCAACATCTTTGTAATCGATTGTATCAATATTGTTTTTCGTGAAAAAACATACTTTTTTTCTTCCGATTCTTTGTTTTTTGAAAGCCATTTGAATTGCTCCTTCCTATTTATATTTAGAATGGTAAATCATCACTAGCGATATCTAATGTATCATTAGCGAATTCTTTATCAAATGATGAACGATTTGTTTCATCTGGTGTATACCCACCCATATTTCCATATCCTTGATTCCCTTGGTTACTTTGAGTTCCTTGAGAATACGGTTGTGAATATGATGGTTGAGAATACGATTGAGAATTTCCACTAGCAGATTTAGGTTCTAGGAATTGAACGCTTTCTGTTACTACTTCAGTAACATAAACTTTTTTTCCATCTTTATCATCATATGTTCTAGTTTGGATTCTTCCTTCTATACCGATTAATGCACCTTTATGTAAATATTGTGCCATTAAATCAGCTGTTTTATTCCAAGCGACGCAGTTAATAAAATCTGCATCAGGTTGTCCTTCTACTTTAGTTCTACGATTACAAGCTATTGAGAATGAAACAACACTAGCTCCGCTTGGTGTTTTTCTTAAATCTAAATCTCTTGTTAAACGTCCAACTAATACAACACGATTAATCATAATGTAACCTCCTTATTAAGCAGCTTCATCTAATTTAACTATCATAGAACGAATTACGTTTGAGTTGATTAGCGTTAAACGATTGAATTCAGAAATTCCTTCGTTGTTAGCCATTATAGTCATTACTGTGTAATAACCTTTAGTCATGTGATTGATTTCATACGCGAACTCTTTGCATCCCCAGTTATCCACATTAGTAATGCTTCCTCCTGCTTTAGTGATGATTGTTTGTAATCCTTCATCTAAAGTTGCACGTGCATCTTCTTGCAATGATGCGTTCACGATGTACATGATTTCATATTTTTTCATTTTGTACACCTCCTTCTGGTCTTAGGCCTATTATCAAGTAATAGGCAAGGAGTAAGTTTGTCTTACTCGCCTCAGTATTATACCAAACATACTACTGATTGTACACATTTATTTAAGCTAATTATTCCACACTCTTCAGTGATTCTACCATATCTATTTTTTTCAATGATGATCTCATCGCAAAGTTAATCAGCAACGTAAAGACAAGAGTCAACAGAATTGAGCATACGTAGCTTGCAAGGTTTAACTCTCTAACAAACATAGTCATTTCTAACTCGACACTTCGTATCACAAATCCATGTAATAAGTAACCAAAGAAACATCCAACAATCGATCCTAAGATCGCAAGCAAGATATTCTCTCTAAATATATAATCGTATACTTCTCTTGGATAAAAACCTAGCACTTTAATTGTTGCTATTTCACTCTTTCTCTCTTGTATATTTATATTCGTTAAATTATATAGTACTACAAACGCTAACGCAGCCGCACATACCACTAAGATTACTACAACACTGTTTACTCCCTCCACCTGCTTCACAAAATCATCAGCATTACTTTGGGAGTATGTAATAGAGGTAAGTGTTTCACTCTCGCTTACATAGTTATCAATGGAATTCATCGTTGTTTCATTGATTTTTGGTAACTTAATGAATGCCTTATTAAATGATATTTCACTTTCACTTAATTCTTCATACAAGGTATCTGACATAAAGATATAATGCATATAGTAAATATCATATATCCCTTGTACTTCTACCTCGTATTTTTTATTTTGAATTGTAATTGTTATTGAATCGTTTACTTCAACACCTAGTATTTCTGATAGTTTTTGATTAATCACAATACCATCATCACTTAATTGCACTTCTTCTTTCGTAGTTCCGTTTTCTAAATGAATCATATCATCAAGTCCTGTCATCTGATTAGGAACAACCAAAACTCCTTGATGATTCGTTTCTTCTCCGTCAATCATTATCATTTGTTGGTAGAAACTTTTCACTTCATCTATTTCACTTCGCTCTAATAATTCTTTTTCTATTTCTTCACTCTTCTCTGCTGTATAGTTATCATCAAAACTTACAATTCCATCGTACGTCCAAACTTCTCCATACTGTCTACTAACGACACCATCGATCGAGTTTCTTAATCCAAAACCTGCAACCATCAAGGCTGTACATCCACCGATCCCTATAATTAACATAAGAAAGCGTTTTTTATATCTGAATAAGTTTCTCAACGTTACTTTTTGATTAAATGATAATCTCTTCCATAGCCACGTAATTTTCTCAATAAAGATACGTTTCCCCATCTTTGGAGCCTTCGGTCTTAATAGTTCAGCTGGTGTTGATTTCAACTCTGTATAACTAACAAACAACGATACTCCCATCGTTATCACAACTGATATAAATAGCGTCTGCAAGCAAATCCATAAATCAAATTGGTATTGAATCGGTGCGCTTACTCCATACAAGATAGACGTATATAAGAAATATATTAACCATGCAAAGAAATATACTCCAAAGAAGATTCCTAAGAGCGTTGCTACAAAAGTGACGAAGAATGAATACACAACATATTGCATAATCACATCTTTTTTATCATACCCTAGTGCTCTCATTGTTCCGTTCTGTAATCTTTGTTCTTCAATCATTCTTGTCATACTTGTCAAAGTAACTAGTGCAGCTACCAAAAAGAACATCAATGGAAATACAAGCGATAATGCGTCAATAGAATCTGTGTTAGCCGCAAAACTCATTATTCCGATATTTTCATTTCTACTTAATATGTATAGTTCACCCGTGGGTATACTTGCCACATCTTGTTGTGCCTGTGTAATTTGACTATACGCAAGTTCTAGTTCTTCTCTTGCTAATTCGAATTCTTGATCTGCCAACAATTCATTTTTACTTAGTTCTGTTTCTGCCAGTTCTAGTTCAAGTTGTGCTTTTTCTAATTGAATATTCACTTCTTGCAAACTCATCACATGGGCTAGCATGATTTGTAAGTTATCTAACGTTGTTTGTGCATCTCCTAATATTTCATCAATACTCTCTTGATATTCATCACTCAAGTCCCCATCGATAATCACATCTTCTGGATTTTCTAACAGCGCATTCAATATCTCTTGCAATTCTTTTATATTTGCCTGCAATTGACCAATTTCATTGGTTCGTCCTGCTAGTTCATCTCCCATAAGCTGTTGTGCTTCTAATAGTTTACTTTGATTTGCTACCAAAATTTCTTTCGCATTCAGTAATTCTAACTTCGCATTATTAATTTCATTATTAAAATCAAGCAAATTGTTCGTATACAGCAATTCCCCTTCATCATATTCTCGTAGATAGGTATCAATTTCTGCATTCGCATCTTCTACAATCGAATCATATAAATCAATAAAGCGCTCACTAAGCACTAAGTTCAATTCATACTCTACTGTTTCTACATACTTCAAATACTCTTCAGAAAATAGACTCATCTCTTCCGTCCCATGTAATCGAATTCTAAGATCATTATATAACACATCTTCTTCTCTTAACTCATACAGCGTATCAGGGTAGATAAGATGTGTATTCTCTTCAGATAATATATGAACAAATCCGTTGTTCACTCCATCTCCTAACGAATTGCTCCCTCTTTCTAAACTCGCAATAAAACGTGTATCAGAGACAAACCCTACGATATTAAATGCCTTCGATCCTTGTGCTGTTTCTAGTGTTATTTCATCACCTAGCTCATACCCAAAGTTATGCATCATTTGGTAATCCATTACACATTCATTATCTAATTTTGGAAGTCTTCCTTCATTAATTTCTAACTGACTAACATTTGAATCAAACGTTTCGCTTGTATAGACACTAACTCCCTTACTATCTTCTTCTACAATTAATGCATCAAATACATTCCCTTTATCTATGTTTGATACTTGTTCATTAGCCAATATCACTTTTATATCGTCATCACTAAAGGCAAGGGTACTAATCAAATTCAAGTCTTGAACTTCATACTCTTGTAAATAAGAATTCATTGAATGTTGCATAATAAAAGGAGTGTGTCTTAATCCAGCGAAGAATGATGCTCCTAAAAAGACAATCACAAAGATAGAAATGAACCTTGATTTTGTCTTCCTTAGTATTCTCAATTGATTTAAGGCGAATTTATTTTTCATATTACCACTCTATTTCTTCTATTGGTTTCACTACTTTATTTTTATATGACTGCGCTACTTTTCCATTTTTTAAATGAATAACACGATCTGCCATATCTGCAAGCGCTCCGTTATGCGTTATGATCAGGATGCTCATATTATATTTGTTACACATTTCTTTTAACAAGGCTAAAATAGCTTTTCCCGTTTGATAATCTAAGGCTCCTGTTGGTTCATCACACAATAAGAGTTGTGGGTTCTTAGCTATGGCTCTAGCAATTGCTACACGTTGTTGCTCTCCTCCAGATAACTGACTAGGAAAGTGGTGCATTCGTTGTGCTAAATCAACACGCTCCAATACCATTTCAGCATCTAAGGGATCTTTTGAAATTTGTAATGCTAGTTCTACATTTTCTAATGCTGTTAAGTTTTGGACTAAATTATAAAATTGGAACACAAAACCAATATCATCTCTACGATACTTCGTTAATTGCTTTTCATCATACCCTGCAATATTTGATCCATTGACAATAATACTTCCTTCACTTGCACTATCCATGCCACCTAATAAATTAAGTAGCGTTGTTTTTCCTGCACCTGATGGCCCTACAATCACAACAAATTCTCCTTTATTTACTTCAAAGTCTACACCAGACAATGCATATGTTTCTACATCACCCTTTTGATAAACCTTTTTCACATTTTTAAATTGTATAAATGTATCCATAAGTACCTCACTTTATATAGTTATAGTATACACTATTCTTTTAGATAGGGTATATAAAAAACCTTCCTATATTTAGGAAGGTCATTCATTAAAATTTCATTTGTTTTACTGTTTCCCAACTAAATGCTGGATCACCAAAGTGTCCATAACATGCTGTTCTAAAGTAGATAGGGTTTCTCAATTCTAATTCATTCAAGATATTTCCAACTTCAAAGTTGAAGTTCGCTTTAATAATATCTAATAATTCTTCGTCTGCTTTAACTCCTGTTCCAAATGTATCAACACATATTGAAACTGGGTGTGATTTACCGATTGCATAAGCAACTTGGATTTCACATTTTTGAGCTAATTTATTTGCTACTACGTTTTTTGCAACGTAACGAGAATAATATGCTGCACTACGATCTACTTTAGTAGGGTCTTTACTAGAGAAACATCCTCCTCCAATACGTCCCATACCACCGTATGTATCAACTACTATTTTTCTTCCAGTCGTTCCTGAATCTCCAAAACTTCCACCAACGATGAAACTTCCACTTGGATTAATTAAAAATTTCGTGTTTTCATCGATCATGTTCGTATCAATACAAGGTAGGATAACATCATTCATGATGATTTCTCTAATTTGGCCTTGTGTTGCTTCTTTGGCATGTTGTGTACTTACCACAATCGTATCAATACGAATTGCTTTATCGTCTTTGTATTCTACACTTACTTGTGTTTTACCATCAGGTTTCAATAACGGGTTTGCTCTTCTAACTTTCGTTAATTGTCTTGCCAATAAATGTGCATAATAGATTGGTGCAGGCATGTATTCATTTGTATCATTACATGCATAACCAAACATAATTCCTTGGTCTCCAGCTCCTACTTCTCCAGCGCTTTGATTGACAACCGCAGAGTTAATCTCACTTGATTGTTTGTTTACTTTTACTACTACTGTGTATTCTTCGTCATATCCGATTGTTTTAATCGTTGCTTTCGCAATCGCTGCATAGTCTATGATTGCACTTGTGTTTGCTTCTCCATAAACTAATACAAAATCATCTTTAATTGTTGCTTCTACAGCCATCTTTGCATTTGCATCTTGACTTAAAGCAGCATCTAAAATTGAATCTGCGATCATATCGCAAATCTTATCTGGGTGTCCCTCAGTTATACTTTCACTTGTAAAAATGTAATCTTTCATAATGTGTTTCCTTTCCGGCATATTAATAAAAAACTGCCTTCTAAGAGAAGGCAGTTGTGTCTATCGATTCTTCTCTTATCGTATGCTAGCGGTACCACCTTACATATATATATGTTTACGCAGGTTGGTGTGGGATGTGAGCTAGTTCTCTACTCCACTCTTGATAATTTTTACATGTTTATTATAATTTAAATACAATAATATTACAAGCCTTATTTATACTTCTTTATATTGGTAAAAATAGGCAATACTTTTTATAGTGATCCTCCCACTCCTTTAAACTTTTCAACAAAGGCAGACATCTTTTGAAACACCGTTTGTTTCTTCGTTAAGTACTTAGGATTCAGTGGACTCATCTTAGGAAGTGCTTCATATAGCTCTGTTCCTTTTTCACTTGCATACTCTCTTTTTAATGAAGTCATAATGTATCTTTTAGCTGCATCAACATTTAGTTCTTCACTTGTAATTAAGAGTTCTGCTTCTCTTTTTTGCTCTTCTTGAGCAAAAGAGAAAAATGCATCTATAATACTCGCTTTATCTTTTATCTCATCTAAGTTTGTTTGTTGAATAAAATCGACGATTAAACTTTCTTTTGCACGATTCCCCGTACTTGAACGAATTAAACGACGCACTTCTTCCAATAAACTATCCTTATCTTTTACTTTTTTATTATTCTCAAAAATTAACTCTAAAATATAATCTAAGTTTATTTCTTGTGACTTCAATAGATCTACTTCAAATACCACATCATCCCAATCAATCGATGATTCTTCCATGTCTTTTCCTGCTTTTTCCTGACGTATCCATTCACGAATATCATTATAAGTAGAACGATAGTCTTGGATTGTCCTTTCCTCAGGAATTGCAATCGCTTGCATCGCCACTATGTCTTCATCAGTTACATGATGATTCTCTTTAAACAACTCTACTGCTTCAGGATCATTCATATCAATCAACTGCATTGCTTTTAAACTAGAAAATTCATCATAATTTTGTAGTATATTTTCCATACGTAAATATTCACTAAATAACTTCGTAAATTCTTTCTTATCTTTTTCAGTAACAATGTCATCAATATCAGGGAAGCGAGTATGTAATTCATTCACCACTTCGATATACCCTCTACGAGCTTCTCCTGTTGTTATATCCTTAAATCCTTGCATATATTCTGCATAGCTTTTTTCAAGTACCACATTTTTAGTGTTTTTATCACCAAACAAAGTAATCGCATCTACTGTTGCTTGTTCCAAGTTTCTAAACGTAACAATGTTTCCAAACTTTTTCGTAGAATTATAAATACGATTCGTTCTTGAGAACGCTTGTAACAGTGAGTGATAACGTAAGTTTTTATCCACGAACAGTGTATTCAGTGTCGGTGCATCAAAACCAGTTAAAAACATACCTACTACAATTAATAAATCAATCTCTTGACTCTTCACTCGCTTCGCTAGGTCACGATAATAGTTTTGAAATTCCTTACTATCGACTCCATATGTTGTCACAAACATTTTATTATAATCTTGAATTGCTTGTGTTAAGAATTCCTTTGCACTACTATCCATGGCAGAAAGTTCAAATGATTCATCTACTATCTCTCCCATAGCATGTTGTTCTTCATTTGCAGAAAATGAAAAGATAGTAGCTATTCTCAATGGTTTATCAGTTCCCTTTTGCAAGTCATTTAACGCTTCATAATACAATTTAGCAGCATCTACACTACTCACAGCAAACATGGCATTAAAGCCTTTATTTCCCGGGTAATTACGATGTGTTTTCGTTCTAAAATTAGATAGAATGTATTGTGATACCTCTTCAATTCGCTTCGGATGCAACAGTGCTGCTTTCATTTCTGTCGATGATAATTTATTCTCATCTAATTCAGTTTCTAAATATTTAAAGTTAGGACGTACATCATTATAATCTACCTTGAATTTAAGTACCTTCTCATCACGTATCGCATCCGTAATTACATACGCATGTAACTCTCTTCCAAATACAGAAGCAGTAGTCTCTGCACCCAATGCATTTTCAGCAAAGATAGGAGTCCCTGTAAAACCAAACTGATAATACTTCTTAAACTTCTTATTGATATTTTTTTGAGCTTCCCCAAACTGTGAACGATGAGCTTCATCAAAAATAAACACTACTTGTTTATTGTATATGTCTAGTTCTGTATCATTCTTAATTAGATTATTTAATTTCTGAATCGTTGTTACTATAATTTTATTATCTTCTTTTTCAATATTACGTTTAAGTGCTGCTGTATTTTCTGAACCATTTACACTATCAGGAGAAAAACGTTGATACTCTTTCATTGTTTGATAATCTAAATCTTTTCTATCAACAACAAAGAATACTTTATCAATAAAATCAAACTCTGTAACCAAACGAGCTGCTTTAAAACTAGTTAGGGTTTTTCCTGACCCCGTAGTATGCCAAATATATCCACCACTCTGTTCTGTTTTCCATGTTTTCGCTAAATATGAACTCTTCACTTTCCAACAAATACGCTCTGTTGCTGCTATTTGATACGGACGCATTATTAGTAAATTATCACTTGTATCTAATACTGAATATTTAAGTAACACATTCAACAAAGTTATCTTTTGAAAAAAAGTAGCTGTAAAATCTTTTAAGTCTTTAATTAGTGTATTATCTGCTCTTGCCCAGTTCATTGTAAAGTCATAACTGTTTCGATCACGTTTCGTAGTATTCGCAAAATAGCGACTATCTGTACCATTTGATATCACACATATTTGTAGATACTTAAATAAAGAGTTATCTGAATTAAAACTCTCTTTACTATATCTATGTACTTGATTAAACGCTTCTTGCATCGCTACTCCACGTTTTTTCAACTCTATTTGAACCAAAGGTAATCCATTCACTAAGATAGTTACATCGTATCTATTCGCATGCGTTCCCTTTTGTTCAAACTGAGAAATAACTTGTAACTTATTTCTCGTAATATCCTTCTTATTCACAAGATAGATATTTTTTATACTACCATCATCAAACACAAAATCATAAATATAATCATTATGAATCTTACGTGTTTTATCCACATGATTATCACTTGGTTTATCCAAATACTCATCACAAAAACGCTTCCACTCATCATCACTAAATTGTTTATCATTTAATATTTGTAACTGCACACGTACATTATCATACATCTGTTTAGGAGTCGTTAATCTTGGTAGACTTTCATACCCCTGATTCTTTAAATCAGTTACCAATTCACGCTCTAACTCAGCCTCACTTTGATAACCAGCACCACTCTGTTGTATTTTATTATATTTATCTAATACTATGAAGTTATTAGACTCTGCAATCGTATTATAAGCATCCATAATTAGTTACTCCTTTATTCACCATAGTTACTCACTACAGGCACATTCATATCATTTTCTATTACCCTTACTTTATATTCTTATATACTATCTTTTCTATTAACTCTCTACATCTAAATTCTTAAATGTAAGTAGTTTATCTCTATAATATTCATACTGTTGTTGTCTCGCCTTTATTTCCGCAGGCAACCCCTGTGATATATCATTACAAAGCATATCAAAGCGATCCAATATATCAACTATTCTCTGTTGTTCCTCAAGGGGAGGGAGAGGAATTTCAATTTTATAAAACTTCCCATGAGGCAAATCAGGGACCGTCCCTCCTGATGCAGTTCTCAGCATCTTATCAAATATTTTTTTACTCTTTAACACATAATACATATATCTTTTATTTATAGTATCAAAACAATTCACTTTAAAAAAGTTATTATGAAAGCAACCTCTAACACCTGTTATGATTTTCCCCGTGCTACCAGTACGAGTCACCAATATATCATCACATTCACAAATAACGCTTGATGCTGGATTTTCAATGTAGTAAAGTTCATTAGTCCCCTTTAAAAATTGCACTGTTATATAAAAGTACCTATTTTCCCCACTCTCAATTTTTCTTTGACTTATAGGAATTTGTAACCCTTGATTCACATTACAAACCTTATTTAACATCACATTATTGTAATTTTGATTAAAAATAATATTATTTTCATAATACTCATACTGTTTCTTTCTTGCTGTAAGCTCTGTTGTAAGCTCTGTTGTAAGCTCTGTGAAAGTGTCTAGTATACGTACAATTTCTTCTTGAATAGGTAGAGGTGGGAGAGGAATTTCAAGAGCCTTAAAATCTTTACCTGTTAGTTTGGGTATGTTCCCATGAATAAGTTTTGAGATATTTATAGTTTGTAAATAATGAAATAAAAATCTAAGTGATACTCCTTCTATCTCTTCAATTATATGCGCATGATTGTTTACCCATATCTTCCCTTTTGCCCAAGTAACCATAGGTGTGCCACTTTTTGTTAGAACACTTCCATCCTCACCTACCAACACATAAGTTCCATCGAAAATATAATTTGATACATAATCTTGTATTCCATTCGCTCCATAATAAGGATATTCACCTTGCTCTCTATCCGATTTGGTCACAGGTTTTCTTTTGTTATCTAAATTTTTGCAGCAGAATTCTAAAGCTTTATACTCCACCCCATTCGGGCATAGTTCTTCGATTAAGTCATTTAACTTACTCACTTTAAGCTTCCTCGATTTCAGAAATTATAGTATCTATTTCCTTACGAAGTTTATTAATCTTTGATACTGTAGTTTTCAATCCTGCATTAAGTTCTACTATATTAATTACTTCTCTTGTGTCTTTCGCTTCTACATATGTACTTACAGATAGTGTGTAGTTTTCTTCTGCAATTTTACTATTGTCTACGGATGTAGCGATATATTCTATTTCTTCTTTGCAATCAAATATTCTTTCTATTTCATCAATGTGAGCTTCTGTTAAAACATTATTATTTGTTTCTTTTTTATAAAAATTTTCTCCACTTGCATCAATAAATTGAGTTGTCGTATTTTCTTTATGTTTAGATAACACTAATATATTAACTGCTATAGAAGTACCATAAAATAGATTAGGTGCTAATGATATTACTGTTTCTACAAAGTTGTTGTCTATTAAATACTTTCTTATTTTTTGTTCTGCTCCTCCACGATAAAAGATACCTGGGAAACATACAATAGCTGCACGTCCTTTGCTTGATAAGTAATTCAGTGTATGAAGGATGAAGGCAAAGTCTGCTTTAGATTTAGGTGCTAGTACACCTGCTGGTGCAAAGCGTTCATCATTAATAAGTGTTGGGTCTTCACTACCAATCCAGTTGATTGAATAGGGTGGGTTTGATACGATGGCATCAAATGGTTTATCATCTCCAAAGTGTGGATCTAATAAAGTATTACCCAGTTTCATATTGAATTTATTATAGTTTATATTATGTAAAAACATATTCATACGAGCAAGGTTATAAGTAGTGTGATTTATTTCTTGTCCATAAAATCCATCTTCAATGATATGAGCATCAAATTGTTTCTTCGCTTGTAACAACAATGAACCTGACCCCGCTGCTGGATCATATATTTTATTGATTGTTGTTTGATTGTGCATTGCTAGTTTAGCGATTAGTTTAGATACACTTTGTGGAGTAAAGAATTCCCCTCCTGATTTACCTGCATTTGCTGCATAGTTAGAAATTAAATACTCATACGCATCACCGAATAAGTCAATGTCGCTATCTTCAAAGCTACCAAAGGTAAGTCCTTCTACCCCTTTAATAACGGAAGCTAATCGAGAGTTTTTATCTTTTACTGTATTTCCTAGGCGATTACTTGTTGTATCAAAGTCTGCAAATAGTCCTTTGATATCATCTTCTGATGGATAACCAGTAGCAGAAGCTTCAATTGCTGTAAATATATCTGCTAAGTCCGTGTTTAAACTTTCGTTTGTATTTGCAGATTTCGCTATATTAACAAATAGATGTGAAGGTCTTATATAGTACCCCTGTGTCATAATTGCTTCTTGTTTAATTTCATCACTAATAAGGTCATCTGATAATCCTGCATAGTTAATACTTGTATCCCCTGCTTCTATATAGGCAGTGAAGTTTTCACTAACGAAACGATAAAATAAAGTTCCTAATACGTATTGTTTAAAATCCCATCCATCTATTGATCCACGAACATCGTTCGCTATTTTCCATATTTGTGATTGTATCTCTGCTCTTTGTGCTGTACTTGACATTGCCATTCCTCCATTTAGTTATATTATTTATTCTACTGCTTGTCCACTTGTTACCCATGCATCTACTTCACTTACTTTAAACTTCCATAGCTTACCAATTCGATGGCAAGGTATTTTATCTAGTTTTATCCATTTACGAGTAGTTTCTATCGTAACTCCCATATGTTCAGAGATTTCTTTAGTACTTACCCATGCTTCAGGCTTCCATGTTTCACTCATATAAACACTCCATTTCTTTTGTTAGATTATAGCATAAAACTGTATTATTATTTTATCATTACAGGTAATTTGATAGTAATACGTGGAATTAAATAAAAAAGAGTAGTCCTTTCATGTGGGACTACTCTTAGTTTTCTACTTACTACATGCAATAGCTGTGATATCATTCACTAGTTGTTGTAGTGTTATTTCATCATATATAGATTCTTTTGTGCTTGGATCACACCATGGAAAGATATAGCTTCCCATACTCTTCGCTAGTGAAGATTCAGCGAATCTCTCAAACTGTTGTTTAATTAATTCTGTATTATCTTCTTCAGGTCCTTGGCAAGACACAATAAGTGCCACTGGTTTATCACTTATAAATGAGCGTATTTCCATTTCATTCACTGCTTTATCACTACCTGCAACGAATTTAAACATAGCTACATGTCTATCCATGAATATTTTAAGTTGCCCTGAATATGAATGCCCATATAAAGGTGTGGCATACACAATTAAATCCGCTTCAATTAATGTACGTAGTAGTTTGGGTGCATCATCTTGTTGTGCACACCCCATATCATCAAGTACTCCCTGACATTTTGAACAACCTAAACAACCATGAATTTGATAGTCTGGTAAAAAACAAACTTCACTTGTGATCGTGTCTGGTAGTCGTTCACTAATCGCCTTTACTATATTGGAAGTATTCCCCATTTTTCTAGGACTTCCCACAACAAATACAATTTTCATATAGTCTCTCTCCTTTATGTTTCATTTCTATTGAAACCTTATCATAGTCACAGTATAATGTGTCGTGTAACCCTACAGTCAAGCGAGGTATTCATATGACTAATAAAAAGAATCATTTAACAACAGGAGAGTTCGCAAAATTATGTAATGTGACAAAGCATACACTCTTTCATTATCATGATATTGGATTATTTGAACCTGCCTTTAGTGATGATAATGGCTATCGCTATTATCATGCACTTCAATATGATTCTTTTTGTGCTATTGCACAACTACGTACGATTGGGATGTCTCTAAGCGAGATTAAAGCATTCCTAGACAATCGTACTCCACGTCAATTAATCACGCTATATCAAGAGCAAGAAGATGCTATTGCTCAACAAATTAAGCAATTGAAAGAAATAAAAAAAGCAATGGCATCTACTCGTTCTCATATGGAACAAGCACTACTTTCAATTAATCATACGTGTATACAATATGAGACTCAATCTCGCTTATCAATATCTAAGTGTATGCATGAAGCAGATGACCTTGAAATGACACTAACCTATGCAAACTTAGTAAGATCCATCGAGGATGATACCCTTATTAAAGCATCAGGTATGATGCATCCTACCCAAGACCTAAAAAATATGAAGTATGATAATAACTGTTACTTTTATCTATGTCTTGCACAAGCAACAAAGGATGCTACACCACATACGAAATCTAGTGGAGATTATCTGACAACCTACCATCATGGACAATATGATTCTCTACATCTCACTTATGAAAGAATGTTTGTATATGCTGAAACTCATCATATTCGTTTAGGAGAATGGTGTTATGAAGAAAGAATAATAGATGAACTAGCAATCAATACGGATGAAGGATATATCTTAAAAGTATCGATACGTATTATTTTGACATAAAAAAACGATACACTCCACTGTAAAGGTGAGATTGTATCATTTTTTATATACTTCTTATTTACTTATAAAGACATCTAATTAAAGTTGTTTTCTATTTTTCTTCCATATTTTTCTTTTTCTTTAACGCAACGAATGCTCCCATACTTAATAGTAGTGTTCCCATCAAGAAAGTTATATTCGTGTTATCTCCAGTTTTTGGAGGATCTACTTTTACTAATCCTTCAATTGCTGTGTTTATGTTCGCTAATGCATTCGCTACTTCTTTTGGTGTTGCTTTTTTATTATCTAAAACTGCAATTCCTTCTTCTATCGCTGTTTCTAATGCTGCATAACTACTTGCTGTATACTCTGCTTTCACTAAGGTTTGCGCTTTTTCTACCATTGATACTAATTCTGTAGTATCAGCTACTAATCCTTCAATTGCTGTGTTTATGTTCGCTAATGCATTCGCTACTTCTTTTGGTGTTGCTTTTTTATTTTCTAAAACTGCAATTCCTTCTTCTATCGCTGTTTCTAATGTTGCATAACTACTTACTGTATACTCTGATTTCACTAAGCCTTGCGCTTTTTCTACCATTGATACTAATTCCGTAGTATCACCAAGTAAATTCACACTAGCTGATACAAGCATATCCTCCTTAGTAACTCCCTTAGGATTATACGTATAATTAACTTCTTGTGTTTTCACTCCATCAGCTAGGTTTTCCCAAGTAATTGTTTGGTTTGTCTCATCGTATACCCCGTCAGGAATGCTTAGATTACTCACTTGATTTAATTCTTCTTCTGTAAATAGCAAAGATACATCTAATATATACTTATTCTCTACTAAGTCTACACCATTTATTACTGGTGTTTGAGTAGATAGATACACTCCATCCCCTAGCATAGGATTGGTTGATAAATCTATTTTTATTAAATGATTGTTCGATACATTTAACACAATTAACTCTTTATTCTGTGTCACGTCTAGTGATGTTAGTTGATTGTTTAATAGTACCAATACTATTAACGCTTTATTCTGTGTCACATTTAGTGATGTTAGTTGATTATTAGCGATATCTAAAATAGCTAACATAGTATTCTGTGTCACGTCTAGTGATGTTAGTTGATTGTTAGTGATATCTAAAGCATTTAACATAGTATTCTGTGTCACGTCTAGTTTTGTTAGCTGATTGCTTGATACATTTAATTCCTCTAATTTATTATTTTGTGTCGTATCTAGTGATATTAGTTGGTTATTCTCACACCACAAATCACTTAACTTAGTATTCTGTGTCACATTTAGTGATGTTAGTTGATTATTAGCGATATCTAAAATAGC
>CAMQRS010000013.1 GCA_947036815.1 uncultured Erysipelotrichaceae bacterium | reverse complement strand
AACGCATAAAAATACCCTCCTCACTGGTTTGTCCAGTAAAGAGGGTACATATCATATTATGTACAATTACTTTTGTTTACTATTTTAATTCAATTTACTTAAATGCTTTTTTGAATTTTTCAAAAGGAGAACTCGATTTATTTGCATCATTTAATTTTGCATATAACACTTTTTCTTCCTTGTTTAGGGTAGTTGGAATTTCAATTTTAATTTCAACATATTCATCCCCTTGAATACCACGGATTGATTTCACACCTTTGTCTTTTAATCTCATTTGTGTTCCGTGTTGTGTTCCTGCTGGTATTTTTAATTTTACATCACCATACACTGTAGGTACATCAATTTCACAACCTATTGTTGCATCTATTGCACTAATAGGAACACGAATACGAATATCATTTCCGTCTCTTACAAAGTTTCTATGTTTCGCTACAATAATTTCAATGAATAAATCTCCATTAGGACCACCATTTGCTCCACGTTCCCCTTTGTTTGGAATACGTACTTGTTGACCACTTTGAATTCCTGCTGGTATTTTAACATCTAATTTAACACGTTTATTTTCATAACCATGACCATGACATTTACTACATTTGTGAGTGATTTCTTTTCCATCACCATTACACGTTGGACATACCGCTTCACTTTGGAATACACCAAAGGCTGTACGTTGTTGTGTCATAACACGACCTGTTCCATGACATCTACCACATGTTTTAACATCGCTTTTACTACGAGCTCCACTACCTAAACATTCACTACATTGTTCATCTACTTGTAGTGTAACTTTTTCAGTTTTACCAAATACTGCATCCATGAAATCAATGCGCATTTGCATGAATTGGTCTTGCCCTTTTCTTGGTCCGTTTGATTGGCGACGTTGTCCTCCTCCGCCACCAAAGAATGATCCGAAAATATCTTCGAAGCCACCAAATCCTTGGCCACCACCGAATCCTTGTCCGCCATTTTCTAATCCAGCATGCCCGTATTGATCATACGTCGCTTTCTTTTGAGCATCACTTAATACTTCGTTCGCTTCATTTACTTCTTTGAAGCTATCTTCTGCTGTGTCTGCTTTATTTACATCTGGATGATATTTTTTAGCCATCTTGCGATATGCTTTTTTTATTTCATCGTCACTAGCCCCTCTATTTAGCCCTAGTGTTTCATAATAATCTCTTTTAGCCATCATTTACTCCTTATATTTTTCACAAACAAAAGTTCTAGTGATTACTAGAACTTTCATCTGCATGCGATTATTTTTCTTCGAATTCAGCGTCTACCACGTTGTCATCTTGAGCACTTGAACCTGCTCCAGCATCACCTTGTTCATACATAGAAGCACTTGCAGCTTGTGCAGCTTTTTCTAATGCATCCAATTTAGTTCTTACTGTTTCTAAATCATTCGAGTCTAATGCAGTTTGTAATTCATCACGTAATTTTTTAGTTTCTTCCATTTGAGCAGCATCCATTTTATCTCCGCTTTCTTCCATTGATTGGTCGATTTGGTTAATAAATGCTTCTGCTTTATTTTTAAGTTCTACTTCTTCTTTACGTTTTTCATCAGCTTCTTTATTAGCTTCAGCTTCTTTTACCATTTTTTCAATTTCAGCATCGCTTAATCCGCTTGAGTTTTGAATTACGATTGATTGTGCTTTACCAGTTCCTTTATCAGTTGCTGATACATTCACAATACCATTTACATCGATATCGAATTGTACTTCAATTTGAGGTACTCCACGTCTTGCAGGAGCAATTCCGTCTAATTTAAATGTACCTAATGATTTGTTGTCATTAGCCATTGGTCTTTCCCCTTGGATTACATTGATATCTACTGCTGGTTGGTTATCTGCAGCTGTTGAGAACACTTGTGATTTACTTGTAGGAATTGTTGTATTTCTAGGAATTAATACAGTCATCACTCCACCCATTGTTTCAATACCTAAACTTAATGGTGTAACGTCTAGTAATAATACATCTTTAACATCACCCATAATAACTCCACCTTGAATAGCAGCTCCCATTGCAACTACTTCATCAGGGTTTACAGAACGGTTTGGTTCTTTTCCTAATTCACGTTTAACTGCATCTTGAACAGCTAAGATTCTTGTAGAACCACCAACTAATAATACTTGGTGAATATCGTTTTTAGTTAATCCAGCATCTTTTAATGCTTGTCTTACTGGCTCAATTGTACGATCTACTAATGATTTAGTCATATCGTCAAATTTAGCTCTTGTTAATGTAGTTTCAAAGTTTAATGGACCATTTGCACCAACACTAATGTAAGGTAATAAAATTTGTGTTTGAGCCATAGAACTTAAATCTTTTTTCGCTTTTTCAGCAGCTTCTCTTAAACGAGCCATTGCTAATTGATCTTTTGTTAAGTCTACTTTGTTTGCTTTAGTGAAGTCAGCTAACATCCAGTTAACGATAATTTCATCAAAGTCATCTCCACCTAATTTGTTATCTCCAGCAGTTGATAATACTTCGAATGTACCGTCATCTAATTCAAGAATTGAAACATCGAAAGTTCCTCCTCCTAGATCGTATACTAATATTTTTTGTTCTGCTCCATCTTTATCGATTCCATAAGCTAATGCTGCAGCTGTAGGTTCATTAATAATACGTTCTACATCTAACCCAGCAATTTTACCAGCATCTTTAGTTGCTTGTCTTTGTGCATCGTTAAAGTATGCAGGAACTGTAATAACAGCTTTAGTAACTGGTTCTCCTAAGTAATCTTCAGCGTATGATTTCAAGTATTGAAGAATCATTGCACTTATTTCTTGAGGTGTAGACTCTTTTCCATTTAAGTTTACTTTTTCGTTTGTTCCAATTTTACGTTTGATTGAAGATACTGTATCTTTGTTTGTTACAACTTGACGTTTCGCAGAATCCCCAACGATTTTTTCTCCATCTTTAAATGCTACTACTGAAGGAGTTGTTCTATTTCCTTCTGGGTTTGTAATTACTTTTACTTCCCCACCATCCATTACAGAAACACATGAGTTTGTTGTTCCTAAATCAATTCCGATAATTTTAGCCATAATTTTTTCCTCCTAGTTATTCGCTAACTTTTACAAATGTCGCTCTTACGACGCGGTCTTTTAATACATATCCTTTTTGAATTTCTTCTAATACAATACCACTCACTACATCTTCCACTTTTTCTTGCATTAACGCTTGGTGAAAGTGTGGATCAAACGGTTTGTCTTTTGCTTCAATAACACTAACACCTTCTCTCGCTAGTGCACCCATTAATTGTTGATGAATCATATTTAATCCTTCAACATGAGTTTTTAATTCTTCTGAATCTGTAGGTGCATTCATTGCTCTTTCTAAGTTATCAATGACTGGTAATACATCACTTAAGAATCCTTGAATACGATATTTACGAATCATATCTGTATCACTTTGTAATCTTTTCTTTAAGTTCTCAGTATCTGCATACGCTTTAAAGTATGCATTTTTACTTGCTCCTAATTCTTCTTGAAGTTTAATAATTTCTTCTTTTAATTTTTCATTTTCACTTTTGAAAAGTTTTTTCTTTTCTTTTTTTGTTGGTTCTTTTACGTCTTCGTTTACTTCTTCAGCTACGTTTTCGCTTGCATTTTCAACTACATCTTCAACAATTACTTCTTCTTCATTCAGTTTGTTTTCTTCCATCTTAGTTCTCCTCACCATCCTTGTACATTTCTTCAATTACTTTAGACATATATTCCATTAATGCCACTACTTTATTGTATGGCATTCTTGTAGGTCCAACTACCATAAGCTGACCTTCTTCTTCACTATTTATTTTAAACTTACTTGTGATGACTGATACATTATTCATTGGCATAATTTCATTACTTTCACCAATACGTACTACTAAATCTTCACTTCCACTTCCCAACTGTCTCCAAATATTAGTATCTTCTAGCATTTTCATTAATTGCTGTAACTTTTGTATATCCGCAAATTCTGGTTGATACAACATGTTATTTGCACCCGAGGTATATACGTTATCACTTGCAAACTTAACAAATGCACTGACAAATGCTTGAAACAACACTTCATGTCTAGCAATTCGTGTTTGAAGCAATGGCTTCATCTCTTGCATTCGCATTACGACTTCTGTAATCGGTGTGCCGGCTAGATTCTCATTTAATATATTACAACAAGTTTGAATATCATTTAATGACATGTTCTCATCAAAGTGAAATGTTTTATTCTCTGTATGTCCATGATTTGTGATAAATACACATACAGCACTTCTCTCATTAATAGGAAACATTTGAATATGCTCTAATGTTTGATTCTTTGTTTCAGGACCAAGTACAACGGAAGTTAAATTTGTCATCTGTGATAAGATATCACAACTTTTTTGTACTACTTCATCCATTGAATATCTTCGGTTATGGAATATAGTTTGAAGTTTATTTTCTACTTCTTGATCTAGTTTCTTATCCATTAGATTTTCAACATAGTATCGATATCCTTTACTAGAAGGAATTCTCCCACTAGAAGTGTGTGTTTTCTCAAGTAAACCTAACTCTTCTAAAGTTGCCATTTCATTTCTTAATGTAGCACTTGATACTTGAAATGTTAATATATTCATTAAGAACTTAGATCCTACAGGTTCTGCACTCTTTGTGAATTCATCAACGATAGTTTTCAGTATCACACTTTGCCTTTGGCTCAACATGAGTTCCACCTCCTAGCACTCTTTATCTATGTCTGCTAATAATATACTACACCTTTTTAGCACTGTCAACACTTTAGTGCTAAAAAGGTGTAGAAATTAATTCCCCTTTCCTACTCTTCTTATGTTAGAATATCCTAAAAGGAGTGATTTTCATGCCATATATAGATTGGTTCGCAATTGAAGAATTATACGCGGGAACGCAGTTAAGAGATAAAAATAAAGTAGAGGCCTATAGTTTAGCATTACATACAAGTGAGCATACAGATGATATCATCAAGAATCGTAAAGAATTTATGAGTGAGTTAAACCATAAATTAGAACAATGTGTATTTATGAATCAAACACACAGTAATCATATACACTGTATTAAAAAAGAAGATATAGGAGCAGGTTGCTTTAGTGTGAAGGATGCAATTCAAGATTGTGATGCTATTTATACAAGAGAAAAAAATGTATTACTAGGTACGTTTACAGCAGACTGTGTACCTATCCTACTTTATGATAAAGCCCAAGGTATTATTTGTGCTGTTCATTCAGGATGGAAAGGTAGTGCTTCACTAATCCTTAAAAAGATGGTTCATACTTTACTATATGATGAAGATAGTGAATTAAAAGATATATTTGCTTATATTGGACCTAGTATTGATTTCTTCTCTTATGAAGTAGATACTGAAGTAATTGATGCAATCAAAGATACAAAAATGAATACCGATACCTTTATTATAGATAAAGGAGAAGGAAAATATTTCTTCGACAACAAACGTATGAATTATCAAATATTAATAGAAGCAGGTGTACCGGATATGAACATCTTCTTATGTGATAATGATAGTTTTGAAAATGAAGAAGACTTCTTCTCTTATCGTAAGAACAAAGATACTGGAAGAAATATGACATTCATTTTAAGAAAGTAATGACTTTTATATAAGATGCATGTATATCAAAATAATCAAAAAGAAACAATTGTTAATACACTAACGATTGTTTCTTTTTTGTTTAATGTAGCCATTTATAGTAGGCAAATGAACTTCACTTTATTTATTGATTCCCTCTTTTATCCGGCAATCTCATTGCCATTGCTGCAAATGTAAAGATAATTGCTTCGCTAATTGGCATAGCAAGCCAAATAGAACTCGGTTCAAACAACATAGGCAACACCATAATTAGAACACCACTAATGATTAAACCTCTACTAACCGAAATAACGAAGGCTATCCTCGCTTTCATTATAGATTGAAAATAATAAGTTGAATATATATTGAAAGGTAAAAATGCAAATGAAATACAGTACACTTTCATAATTGCGGGTGCTATTTCTAAAATCTCTGCACTTGGTGTCATAAATGCATGGACAAACACATTAGGAAATAGCATTGTCACAACTAACCAAACTAAGCTTATTAGCGATGTGGTCATAATATTGTATCTTAAAAGTTTCTTTATTCGATGCCATTTGTTGGCTCCAAAATTGACTGATAAAATTGGCTGTGATGCCTGCCCTACTCCATATGCACAACATTGTACGAATGTTGATATATTTACAATAATACCATATACCGCAAGAGCATTACCTCCTAAGTATTTCATTATTTGAATGTTAAATAACATCGTTAAGATACCCATTGATAGATCTACAAAAAAAGTTGAAAAACCAAGGGTCACGATATTTTTCGTTTGATTGAATATATTTATTGGTCTTACTAGTCGCAATGTATTCTTTGTACTTAGTAAATGAGTCAGCATAATAAGTAATGAAAGCGATGCCCCTAATACAGTAGCTAATCCAGCTCCTAGAATACCCATATCAAAGGTGAATACAAATAAAATATCACCTACAATATTAAATACACCTCCTACTACTATGGCTTTAGTTGTTAATGTAGGATTATTGTCATTTCTTAGAAATGCTGCCATGAACTGCATACACAAGAATACAGGCGTACCAAATTTAAATGGTATTAAATAGTCTTTAGCAAGTGGCAACATGGTTTCATCTGCCCCTAATAATAGTAAAATTTCTGTATCAAAAAATACGATGGACATCCACAGTATAAATGAAATAAATAGCGTTAGAATCAATCCAACCGTAAAATAAGAATTAGCAGTATTATTGTTATTTCTATTTGAACTTTTTTCTATACTAAACAATATGGATGCACCAATACCAGTCATTAATCCAAAACTATAAATCACGTTCATGATTGACGCAATAATAGCCATCGTAGCTGAACCACTTGGTCCATGATATTGACCCACAACTGCCATATCTACTAATCCATATACCGATTGAAGGATTGCGCCTCCAAAAGACGCTGCTAAATACTTAAAGTATATCTTTTCTATATTTCCCTTTAATACATTCATTTTCTTACCTTATCATTATAATTAAAATAAAAAAACTGGATAAGATGTCGTACCAATTGGTAAAACATCTTATCCAGCAGTTATTTAAGTATAACATACCCTCCGATTACATCGGATATATAATAAACTATAAACATGCAATCGTCAAGTCCTAATAATCTTTACTAGTTACTATCAATTATTTACAAAATGCTTCTAATGCTGAAACATCTAACTGATCAAATTGTGTTAAGAATTCTAACATTTGTTTAGCTAATACGACACAACCTTCAGCTGTATTACTTTCCATGTTCAATGGTAAAATTGGATCATGTAAAGACTTACGTAATAACATCCAACCATTTCCATTTTCTTCATCAAACGAAAATCTTAGCCCTTCGTGATTGATTGGAGCAAGATTAAATGCTACGTTTGTTTCACTATATGCTTTTAATTTTGCTAGTACATCATCTCCATAAGATTGGAAATCTTCACAAGTGATTGAGATTCTTACTTCTTTTTCTTCTAATGGATGTTGTAACGTACGAATTAATGTATCTAAAGAGTTTCCTTCTAAATGCATTTTAGCTGCTTTAATCACAATTTTAGTAGCTAAGTAGGCACCGTCATCTAAGAAATAGTTTTCTTTTAATGCTGCATGTCCACTTGTTTCAATTGCCAATTGAGCATCAATTCCTTGTTCATTTAAACGAATAGCTTCGTTAATTACATTTTTATAACCACGTTTGAATCGGTGGTGTTTTCCTTTTAATTCACCTTCAATAAATACTGTTAATTCATCACTTGTAACACTATCTGTCACAATAGTAGTATTTGGATTAGTTTCACAAACTAATGCTGCTGCTAACGCAACAATGGCATTACGACTCATTTCTTTTCCATATTTATCAACGGCACTACTACGGTCTACATCTGTATCAAAAATCAAACCTAAATCTGCATTGTTGTTTAATACAGCACGACAAATTGACTCCATCGCTTCTTTATCTTCTGGATTCGGGATATGATTCGGGAACGTTCCATCTGGATCTAAAAATTGTGATCCTGTTGTGTTTGCTCCTAGTGGCTTTAATACTTGTTCAGCATAAAATCCACCTGCTCCATTTCCAGCATCAACGATAATATGCATTCCTGTTAGAGGTACAGTATAATTCGTTGGATGATTCACTTCTTTACGTATAATATCTACTAGATAGTTAGAGTATGTCGCAATTAAATCTTGTTCAATAATACTACCTGTCGTTTTTGTTTCTTCTTCTTTAGCTGCATATTCTATGATTGTCGCTATATCTTTCTTATCAAGCCCACCAGCTTGATCAAAGAATTTCATCCCATTACGATTGAATGGTAAATGAGATGCAGTTATCATAATTGCCCCATCTGTTTTGAAATCTTCAAAAATAGTAGACATAAACATAGATGGTGTACTTGATAGTCCACAATCAATGACTTGACATCCTCCTGCTTTAAGAGAAGAACATATTGCATTCTTCATCATATCTTTAGATAAGCGTGAATCATGTCCTACTGCAATTTTAACTTGTTTCTTGTTTGTTTTTTCTTGTAAGAAGATTTGAAATCCTCTAGCTAGTGCATATGCTTCCTCATGTGTTAACGTAACTGGCTCATTTGCCACACCATCAATTGCCACACCACGAATATCGCTACCATTTTGTAATCTTTTTAAGTTCATTTAAATTCCTCCTGTTTCCCCACATACATTATAACCGACTCTTCCTAAAACACAAAAAAAAGTTACTCGAATAGTAACTTTAATTTAAAAACATGGGTATGATGTATTCTTGATTCAATTGTTCGTGTACATAATACAGTACTTCTTCTTTTAAATTATCGATATCCATGCCTTGATCATTTGATTGTGCCACTTCATCAGCACTAATGTCAGGATTCACTATATTAATATCTATCATTGATTCAAAGTGATCTATTACTTTACGAACATCTACATTTTTTTGTTTTGCTAATTCTTTAATCTCAACAATTAATTGGTTACCAATTAATTCAACCATTTCATCTTTACTCATTGATACCCCTTCTTTCTACATAAGTTGTGTATGAAATCTATACCCATGTCACAGTTCCTTAAATTTTATACGTTAATCAATAACTTATATGTTGTCTTTTAACATATTACTTAAATGAATAATTCCATCTTCATCTAATCAACAAGGAATAACGTTCCCATCTCATAGTATGATGATATGAATTTTAAGTGCACTTCACAACTCTAACGTATTAATGATTCTATTATGTAAGCTAGGCCAAATACATTCAGCGTCTTTATCTACCCATACATTATGACATAGTTTTACATTTTTCTCACGTATTAAACTTTGAAAATTATTTTCTTCATAATAATTATGTATTGTGTTTAGTATGCGCTGTTTATTGAATCCAATCATTTTTTATCATGAACTCTATAATTTTCATTATTGTACCATAATTCAACTTTATATTGAATATATTAATAAGGGTGATGATATGAAAAGAACGTATTTACTATTTGGATTTACATTATTTCTTCTTTGTTTAACGAATGCTAATGAAAGTATGATTGCAAGCACACAGGCCATAGAACTGTGGTTTTACACGTTAGTTCCTTCGTTTATATTCCCTTATATACTAATTCGTATATTAGCCCCTTATCGACCTTTAAAACGTCCTCTAAGCTATTTCAATCCTTTCTTTAACTATTTATTTAATATTGATAGTACGACATTTGAATATTTCATCTATGCCGTATGTTTAGGTTTTCCTTCTTCTAGTGCTTTTTTAAACGAAGTCAGCGATACTTCCTTCACAAGTAAGCAGTATCATCGTTTTACTTGTATTGTTTTTATGTGTTCTCCTACCTTTATTTTAATCTCACTACAAGTAGTATATTCTACTGTATTTACGTATCAACTATTAGTTATACAACTAGTATCTATATTTATTATGTTGTTATTCACTAGGTCCATTCCATTAAAATTACATGTGAAAGAGCATGACAATCATTTACATGTTATATTAGAGAAATCTATTATTCAAAGTTTTACTATCTTAATATACATACTAGCTTATTTAGTAATTGTATTAGTAGGGATTCATTTAATTACGTTATATACCCCAGTAATAGTAAAACTACCACTTCAAATTCTAAGTGAATTTTCAAATGGTAGTTTCATTGTATCTTCTATGGATATCTCTTATTTTATAAAATTAATCCTTACCTCACTATTATTGTCATACGGAGGTTTGTGTGTTCACTTTCAAATCATCAGTATGATGGGTACAAAGTTTAATTATACAATTTTTCTAAGATATCGTATGCTTCATATGTTCATTGTAATCGTATTATGCTTTCTTTATTATCGATGATGAATACGCACTATCTAACGTAATGACAGCAATACTAGGTATATTATCTTCCGTTCTTGGAAGACCTTCTGTAATCAATTGAATCAACTGTTCATTGGTATATTTAAAATTAAAGGGAACCACAACATCAAAGATTAAGTTATTGTGAGTAGTTCCTCTAACAACTCTAAAGTCATGCATACTTAATGAACTATCAATAGCAATTATTAACTCAATTGTTGATTCTCTTAAGATACGTGTTAGAGAATCATTCATTTGAATAGGATCTAAATGAATAACTAAATCTATATTTTCATTCACTTTAAAATCTTTTTCAATGGTATCAATAGTGTCATGACTAATAATTATATCTTCTTCTGCACTTACTTCAGCATGTAGGGTAACAAACATCTTATTTACTCCATAAGAATGTACTACTAAGTCATGAATACCATGAATACCTGAATAACTCATTACTTTCTCATGAATTTCTTTAATAAATGAAGGGTCCGGTGCTTCTCCTAGTATTTTACTTAATGTATCTTTAATAATATCAATTCCTGCTTTAGCAATCATAATAGCGACAACAACTCCCATATAGGCATCTAATTGTAACCCTGTATAATGAGAGATAATTAATGCGATTAAGACTGCACTAGTAGCAAAGGCATCAGAAATGCTATCTAGAGAGCTTGCATTCATCACACTACTATTGATTAAATTTCCATATTTTTTATTATATGCATACATATATATTTTAACAATGATTGAAATTACTAGAACCACAACTAACGCTAAGCTAAATGTTAATTCACTGGGATTGAATATAGACTGAACACTAGAGGTAACTAATTCAAAGGCAAACATTAAGATTAAAAATGAAAGGGCCAAGCTAGATACATATTCAAAACGTTCATGTCCAAATGGATGATCTTCATCAGCTGGTTTACTAGAGTATACAAAGCTAATAAATGCGATTACCCCACTTCCGGCATCACTTAAATTATTAAAAGAATCTGCAACAATCGAAACACTTCCACTCATTGTTCCTACTAAAAACTTAGATGTAAACAAAAATACATTTAGAATAATACCAATTACACTACTTACCTTACCATAGGCACTTCTGACATTAATGTCATCTAATTGTTTATTGTTTTTTATGAATAAGTTAAAGATAAATTTCATTGTATTCCCTCTTTTCAATTTCAAGAATTATAACACATTTATAATAAAGACAAAATGAAATTAACTAAAAACTTAATAAGATTCCAGTGCACACTGCTACAAAATATAAGATAAACAGAATCTTACCTACCTCTATCTTAGACGTATTTCCTTTAATTAACACAATGATGCCGAAGCCAGCATTTGTGATTAAACCCGCCATTGCTGAACCAAAACTAATGCTTCCTTGTAGGAGTAATTGCGCAATGAGAACTGAACTTGCACAAGTAGGAATGAATCCTATAAAGGCAGAAATGAAGGGTTGT
Source organism: uncultured Erysipelotrichaceae bacterium (assembly GCA_947036815.1). Taxonomy (GTDB): domain Bacteria; phylum Bacillota_I; class Bacilli_A; order Erysipelotrichales; family Erysipelotrichaceae; genus CAMQRS01. Next base: position 29,781 of record CAMQRS010000013.1, on the reverse strand, counting down.
ACCTGATGTCCTGATAATAATATACTAGCAATGAATTCATCACCTACATATGATAAAATCATTGTGAAACTGAAAGAAACAACACAGATAAAGAAGTACGTTTTTAATGTATGCATGATTGCTGAATGAAACAAACCATTGGATTTTACACAACAAAAACTATTGTGATGAATCGAACTGGTTTCTTTATAACTTGATAAAATTTGATGTTTATCCAATTGATCCACTAGTAAACCAATAATCATTCCTAATGTAACTTTTATGAATAGGATAATCCCTAAACTTAAGAATCCTATATTACCACTTAATAAGATAATTAACGCTTCATCTGAAGTAGCTATGAAAACAGCGAGTAAAGTTCCCATGCTGACCTTGTTATTATTGAACATATCAGCAACGAGAACACTAATCCCGCATTGAGGAATACAACCTAGTAAAGATCCAACGATTGGATTCATACCTCTTTCAATTCGATTGTTTATCGTTGTATGTCTTTTTCTCTCTATATAAAAGACACCTAAATATGTTATGAATAAAAAAGGAAGCATTGTCCAAGTATCTACTAAAGTATGTTCTATTGCATGTATAAATGTATGTATCATAAGTACCTCTATCTAATTTATAAATTATTATATCATATTATAGTTAAGAACTTTATCGAATATTGAAAGATAAAAGATGATAATCAATTCATCCTGACAATTATTTTACATTAACAAATTGAAACTTAAAAACCATGGATAACACGCATAGTTAATAGTTCAATTTGTGTTTTTCATTCAATGTTTTATCTAAACTAGTAAGAAAAGATAAATCTATTAGACAATAAATATTTAACATACTATAATATCAGTAATAAAAGGAGGATTTTAGAATGAACGAAAATCCATTAGTACAATTAGTAAAACAACAAAAAGCAGGAAAAGCAGTAGGTATCTATAGTGCATGTAGTGCAAATAAATATGTGATTAAAGCAACTCTATTAAGAGGTAAGGACGATGATTCATGTGTATTGATTGAAAGTACATCTAATCAATGTGATCAAAATGGTGGGTATACAGGTATGACACCAATGAACTTTAAAAATTTCGTATTAGAAATCGCTAATGGAATAGGATTTAATACATCTAAATTATTTTTAGGTGGAGATCACTTAGGACCTCTTACATTTGCTTCTAAAAATGAAGATGAGGCAATGAATGACGCAGATACATTAATTAAACATTATGTAGGTGCTGGATTTACTAAAATCCATATCGATACTAGTATGAAGTTAGCAAGTGACGATGCTAATACTCGCCTAAGTGATGAAATTATCGCGGCTCGTGGAGCTCGTTTAGCAAGAGTAGCTGAAGAAACTTATGCTGAATTATTGAAAACAAATCCTGAAGCTATTGCACCAGTGTATATCGTTGGTAGTGAAGTGCCAATTCCAGGTGGTGCAACAAGTGCTATTGATGAAGGAGTACAAGTTACTAAAGTTGAAGATATGAAGGCAACTGTTGCTGCATTTAAAAATGCATTTGACAACGAAGGATTAAGTGATACTTGGAATCAAGTTATCTCTGTAGTTGTACAACCAGGTGTTGAAGAAAAAGACTCAGGATGTAGTGAATATGATCGTGAAAAAGCAGCTGATTTAATGGCTGCTATGAAAAACTTCCCTAACCTTGTATATGAAGGACATTCAACGGATTACCAAACAAAATATAAATTAAAACAATTAATCGAAGATGGTGTTGCAATTTTAAAAGTTGGGCCTGGTTTAACGTTTGCAATGAGAGAAGCGATTTTCGCATTAGCATATATTGAAAAAGAAGTATTACACCACGATGTTGCTAAACAAAGTAATTTCATTGAAGTACTAGAAACAGCAATGATGGAAGAAAATAAATACTGGGCAAAACACTATCACGGAAATGATGCAGAATTAAGAATTAAACGTAAATTTTCATTCTCAGATCGTAGTCGTTACTACATGCCAACAACAAATGTAAGTGCTACACTAGATACGCTTATTGCGAACTTAAGAGAAACAGGAGTTCCTTTAAATCTATTAACACAATTCATGCCGATTCAATATACGAAAGTAAGAGAAGGTATTATTGAAAATGATCCAGAAGCATTAATTATTGATCGTATTATTAATACATTAGATGAATACTTATTTGCTACAAATCAAAAAGAGTTATTCTAAATCGTTAGTAAACAAAATAAAAAGCAATGTCACTTAAATTCAAGTGACATTGCTTTTTATTTGTTTCATAAGTAATGTGAAAGATTAAATATAGTTTTTATATCAACTATTTTATTCTTCTGTATCATCCGGTGTTCCATCTGTTTCTAAATATTTCCATTCAATTTCATACTGTATATTCACTGCATCACCAATATTTTTAATGTATTCCTCTAATAATATCTGTGCTCTTTGTTGTGCACTTAATAATAAACTTACATCGGAACTAGCTGTCTGCTTCATAGTTTTTTGTGCATGCTCAAAGGCTTCTCTTTGTTTCTCAGCACTAATGCTTGCACTACCTTCTTCGAAGACATATGAATCTTCATTTAATGATAATTCATCTACATTACTACTCAATACTTTAGCTTTTGGTAATGCTATTGTAACTTTTGTGCCGTTTATTGACATATCTACTAAGGAGGCATCAATACCTAAGGTAACTACACCGTTGTATTCCACCCAAAAATTTGCATCTTTTTTCCAAAACAAAATTCCTTCTACATCTTCTTCACTATACTTTGCAACGTTATTGAAATAACATTTTAATGTTGCCAGTTCACAAATAGACTTCATTTCCGATACTTGTGGTTGACTAGGTACTTTCTCATTTGTAAATAATTTGTATCCAAAGATTATACATACAATCATTATAAGCGTAATAGTAAAAGCTACTATTATCTTTGTGTATTTTTTCATATCCGCTCTCCTATTTAAATACTATTTTATAATCATCATCTAATTGATCTATAAAAGGTCCCAGTGTTGCTATTACTGTATTTTCAGCATTCTCTTGAGCAAATTCAAAAATAGCTGTTTTCTCAGAGCTCTCTTGTTCAACATCATTAATACAAGCTTTATAAGCCTCTTGGAGTACTGTATCTGTATGTGATTTTTTATTTTCGAAGATAAAGTCCAAAGATGCAATATCTACGTTAATATCAGTAATCTCAGTTGGAGGTAACGTAACAGTAATTATTTTGTCTTCTTCATTATTATCAATTTTAATATCTTCAAAATTTAATCCCGCTTTTACAACTGCTTCATAAGAAACGTGATAATTTACAGCACCATCTTCATTTTCGACAGTAGAAATACCATTATAAATTGCCTGATACGTTGATAAATCAGTAATGTTCAGCATTTTTTCTAACGAACTTTCAGATAATATCTCTTTGCTATTTGAACTCGTATTAGTAAAGTTTAAAAGCAACATAATACCGATCACAATGCCTAAAATTAATATCATCATCATTCGACTTAGTTTACTTCTATCAAAATTTTTAACTATTACTTTATACTTATCAGAATTCTTTTTTACTTCTTTGTTTGAATCGTTTATTATTTCTTTATTTTCATACATACTGTTTCCCCTATATGCTTTTATTGTATATAATAGCAAGCTTATAAAATTATAACACAGCATAATTCTATTGTCGAAATAAATCGAATGACACTATTTATCACTTCTACATATAGTTTAATTAATTCTTTTTTTTGTATTTAGTAATCATATTCATATTTTAATTGCTTATGTCATTATGTCAAAATAACACGCATTATATTTTCATTGATAATTTATGGAATGTGTGTTATTTTTATAAGGCTTAAAAGGAGATTATTAATATGTTTGATTCAACAATATGGGCATTATTGCCCGCATTTATTGCTATTGCTTTAGCATTAAAAACAAAAGAAGTATATTTATCATTATTTTTTGGAATTCTAACTGGTGCTTTACTAATTAGTGAATTTCACCCGCTACTAGCAACTGAAATAATATTTGACACAATGACTGAATCTATTAAAAGTGGAGGTAGTATTGGAATTTTAATATTCCTAATATTATTAGGTGTCATTGTATGTTTAATTTCAAAAAGTGGAGCAAGTTTAGCGTATGCTAAATGGGTTCAAAAGAAATTAAAAACAAAAAGAAGTGTATTAGGTGCTACCTTTGCGTTAGGAACAATTATCTTCATCGATGATTATTTTAACTGTTTAACGGTAGGAAGTGTCATGAAAGATATTACAGATTCATATAAAATATCTCGTGCAAAACTTGCATATATTATAGATTCAACAGCGGCACCTATTTGTATCATTGCTCCCATATCAAGTTGGGCAGCTGCAGTTAGTGGCTATACTGAGGGAGATGGATTCACTTTATTCTTAATGACCATACCTTTTAACTTATATGCTTTATTAACTATAGTTATGGTTGTCTATGTTATTGTGAAAGATAAAAATTATGGACTTATGGAAGAATGTGAACAAAATGCACAATTCATTGAACCAGTCGAAATAGAAGTTGAAGAAACAAAGGCGAAGATATATGATTTATTATTACCTATCGTATTCTTAATTGGTTCTAGTATCGTAACTATGTTGTATACTGGTGGATTCTTCGATGGTGTAGACTTCGTTTCAGCTTTTGCAGCCTGTGATGCTTCAACTGCGTTAGTTTTAGCTTCATTCTATACCCTATGTTTTATCTTTGTGTTATATATACCAAGAGGCATTATTAGTTATAAATCATTTGCACAAAACATACCTGAAGGATTTAAAACAATGGTTCCCGCTATTTGTATTCTAGCGCTAGCTTGGACTCTTGGTTCTATAGTTTCTGAAGGATTAAATGCTGGTGTATTTGTAAGTAACTTTATGTATGATGCAAATATTCCGTATACGATACTACCAGCTACGCTATTTGTTTCAGCAATGCTTCTTGCATTTTCAACTGGTACATCTTGGGGAACATTTGGTATCTTAATACCAATTGCAACTTCTATCTTTGCTGATGGAGATATATTATTGGTTATCTGTATCGCAAGTATCTTAGCTGGAGCTGTATGTGGTGATCACATTTCGCCTATCTCTGATACTACAATAATGGCAAGTGCCGGAGCACAATGTGATCATATAGAACATGTTAGTTCTCAACTTCCTTATGCTTTATTAGTAGCTGGAGCTTCTTTCATTGGATTTATCGTCGCTGGTATTACATTAAATGTATATATTACGTTTGCTAGTGGATTATTAAGTTTAATGATTATTGTTCGTATTTATAATAAAATACATGGTAAATAAAAAAAGTAGAACAACTATATTGTTCTACTTCTAGGCAACTGAAAGGTTGCTTTTTTTTATTGTCTATCATAACAAACATTTTACTTATTTAATAATTTTTCTTGTTCATCTAACATTTTTTGTTTATGGTATAAATCATAGTAGATACCTCGTTTATTCAATAGTTCACTATGTGTTCCTTGTTCCATTATTTCACCATGTTCCATTACTAAGATAACATCTGCTTTCTCAATAGTAGATAATCGATGGGCAACCACAAAGCTTGTTCTTCCTTCTAACAATGTTTTCATTGCTTCTTGAATTAACTGTTCTTTTTGGGTATCAATAGAGGAAGTAGCTTCATCTAGGATAATGATTTTCGGATTACATATCAAAGCTCTAGCAAACGAAATTAATTGTTTCTCTCCAGTAGATAAAACATCTCCACCTTCTCCAATTTGAGTTTCATACCCTTCTTTTAATTGAGTAATAAATTCATGAGCATTTACTAGTTTGGCTACATCCATTACTTCTTGAATCGTAGCATCTTGTCTTCCATAACAAATATTATCTTTAATCGTTCCACTAAATAAGGTTGGTGTTTGTAGTACATACCCTAATTGCGAATGTAACCAACCTAAGCTTCGTTTACGATAATCTACTCCATCTATTCGTATTTCACCTCTAATAGGCTCATAAAATCTACTTAACAAGTTTATCAGTGTGCTTTTTCCACTTCCTGTATGACCGACAAGGGCAATCATTTTACCTGAGTCCGTATGGAAATTGAAGTTATTTAAGATGACCTCTTCTTCATTGTAGTAAAAATGAACATCTTTAAATTCAATACTACCTTCGATTGATTCATAATTTTCTTTATGAGGGTTCAGTATCGTTCCATAAGTATTTACTACTTCTTCACTATCAACTATATCTACCTCTTGTTCAATCAAAGAAATAATTCGTTCTGCATTTGCTTGTGCCATCTGAAATTCAGCTAATAGTCTAGCAATTTGTTTCAATGGATCAAAAAACATTTGTGCATAGTTAATGAATAAGGCTAGTGTTCCAAAAGTAATCGTATTATTACTTAACTCAACTCCACCAATTTGAAGTAATGAAGCAATTACAATTGCAGAAAACAAATAAATAACTGGTTGAAATAAAGCGTTTATTTTAGCTGCACGAACCGAATACTTTTTCATATCTGCAGTAATTTCAATGAAGTCTTCATAGTTATTTTCTTCTAAATTTAAGGTCTTCGTTGTTTTTGCACCATTAATACTTTCCGCAAATGAGGCAGTAATTCTTGAATTGATACTTCTTGATTTACGTTGTGCAAGTAATATTTTCTTTTGAAAGTATCTTGATACAATAAATACAAATGGCATACACACCAATAATATAAGTGCCATCTTTACATGAATACTAAACATCATAATTAAGATACCAGCCATCAGACAGATACCCCAACCAAAGTCAATGATACTCCAAGCAAGTATTTCTGCAAGTCGATTCACATCACCTGTTAAACGAGCTACAAGCCAACCGTTCGCAGTTTTATCGTAGTATGAAAATGATAAATTTTGTAACTTACTAAATGCTTTACTACGTAGTCTAGCACCAAAATCAGCTTCTAAATGTGCAGCTTTTGAAAAACCAACAAATACATTTAAGGACTGAATAATAATACAACTCACATATAATAATATAAAATATACAATGTAATTATAGCCATGATCACTACTTATATAGTAATCAATCGCAATCTTATTTAAGAAAGGTAATACCACATCTATTCCCGACATCATAATCATAATCACAACGATTTGAATGATACGTTTTTTATCTTCCCACATTATTTTAATTAATTTTGACCAAATTCTTTTATCTAATGATTTAAATTCAAATTCTTCTTCTTTTAAAATTGACTTACTCATTTACATCACCTCCCATTTGAAGTTCATAAATCTGTTTATATAATCCTTCTTCTTTCACTAAGGTTGCATGGTTTCCTTGTTGTGCGATTCTTCCTTTATCTAACACAATAATTTGATCGGCATGAATCGCACTATTAACACGATGTGTAACAATTAACATCGTAGCTTTATTTTTCATCCTTTTCAATGAGTGTTGAATTTGTGCATCTGTTTTTGAATCTAAAGCGCTTAATGAATCATCGAATATTAAGATTGGACATTCATTTACCAATGTTCTAGCAATCGCAATACGTTGCTTTTGCCCTCCTGATAAAGTAACTCCTTTTTCTCCTACTTCTGTTTCATACCCTTCATTAAACCCTTCAATGACATCATGTATAGATGCAATTTTAGCCGCATCATAGATACTATCTTTTTTAGCATCTTTCTTCGTTAGTGCAAGGTTGTCGTAGATAGTCTTAGAGAATAAGAATGGTTCTTGTAATACAATTCCTATATTTTTTCTAGCCCATCCTTTAGCTATTTCATTTAATGGCGTATCATCAATTAAAATATTTCCTTCATATTCATATAGCCTACTTAATAAATTAACCAAACTACTTTTACCACTTCCTGTAGGTCCCATAATAGCGATACTTTGTTTTGCTTTTATATTAAAATTGATATCCTCAAGTGTTGGTTTAGTGTCTTTGTCATAAGTGAAGCTTACATTTGAAAATATGATACTTCCTTTTATTGTAGGTGTTTTACCAATTTCTAAGTCTTCTGCGGGTTCACATAGTATTTCATCAATACGTTGTATAGATACGCTTAGTTTCCCCATGTCAGCTAAGATTCTACCTAATTGTCTTAGTGGCCATATCACAAAGCTCACATAAGAAAGGAATACAAAGTATTGTCCTACACTAATACTTCCATCATGAACAAACCCAATTCCTGCAACAATCATAATCAATATTTGGCCTAAAGCAAGTACATCAGTCGTACTCCAAAAGATAGCCATTGCTTGCATTAAATTAAATACTTTAGCCTTGTATTTATTATTCGCAAGTTCAAACTTTATAATTTCTTCTTGTTCACTATTAAATGCTTTTACGACTCTTACCCCACCTAAATTTTCTTGTATAATTGTCGTTAATTTTGATTCAGCTAAATCACATTCTAAGAATATTTTTTTACTTTTCTTAAAAAACATATAACTAGATAAAAATAAAATAGGTAAAACAAAAAATGATATTAATGTAAGTTGTACATTAATTGATACTAAAATACTAAGTGCAATGATACTTGTAAAGATGCAATAAAACATTTCACTTACTTGTGAAGCTAATGCACGTCTTATTTGATCAATATCTGATGTTGATCTTTGAATTAAATCTCCACTATCCTTGCTTTTATGATAAGTGAATGTTAATTTTTGTAAATGATCATATACGTCATCTCTTAAGTTTTTAGAAAATAACTCACTGATTATTCCCGTACAAAGCCCTTTCAAATATACACTAAATGCAATCATACTATATATAACGATGACAGCCAAAGCTGCTGTCCACAAATTATTTCTAACATAAGTTGCTCCCCCAAGTAATTGATCAATTATTTGGGTAATAGGATCATTAATAGGTAATCCATTAATGACATTATCTAATACATAACTTACTATTAATGGACTTAATAATAAGCTTAGTGAATATACAAATACACATATAAACATAATAATAAACAAATGTTTTTTACCATGTAAATATTTCATAATAAATTTCAGTTCTTTCATATGTGGTTCTCCTTCTACATAAAAAAAGTAAGTACAAAAAGTACTTACTTAGTAATACCAAAATAATAAGATTATTCTCTCTTATTATAAACTAGCTTTATATTCCTTTAAAGCTTGTGCGATTTGATCCGGACAAGACGTTTTTTTAGTTCCGCAAGGAACGCCTTGAAATGATTGTATTACTTCGTCTACTGTTTTGTTTTTAATAATATTCGATATTCCTAACAAATTACCTGCACATCCTCCAACTATTTTGACTTCTTTAATTGTTTCATTATCCATTGTAAATGTCATAGTTTGTGAGCATACGCCTTTTGTTTTATAAGTAAATTTGTTCATGATAAACGCTCCTTTCCGATTTCTCTTATGTAATAATACTATTAATTGTGTATGTTGTAAAGATTATTTCAACATTTTTTAATTAGTAATTAGCCTTTGGGTCTTCTTTATTTACCGTTTCTATTGTTTTTATTATATGATTTATATACTAATGTTTGGAAATTATCCTATGACTAATTTAACACTCCGTACTGAATTTATGCAAAAAAATCCTTCCCTAGTTACATTCGAACTACGAAAGGATTTTTATTAGTCTTTTATAAATTTATTTTCTGAATTCATACATGCATATACCTGCAGCGATACCTACGTTAAGCGATTCAAAAGTAGACATTTCAACAAATACGCTTTGGTCACACAATTGAATTACTTCCTTGCTTACCCCTACGCCTTCATTACCAAATACAAGTGCTACGCTATCGCTAGTTTTATCGATACTAGACAATCCTACAGCATTCGTCAAAGCAGTTGCATATACAATACAACCTTCCGCTTTAAGCGCTACTATCTTATCTAATATATCAAGTGTTTCTATACGTATATGAAATAGTGCTCCTTGTGTTGAACGGATTGTTTTTTCATTATACATATCAGCACTTGCCTTTGATAAATATACACAATCAAAACCAAATGAATGAGCACTACGAATAATGGTTCCTACATTACCAGGATCTTGTACATCATCTAAAAAGATAACTCGTTCTTCTTTATTCTGTTGATATTTAATTTTATGACAAACTGCAATCACATCGACTAATGATACATTTTTAGAAAGTTTACGCATTACTTCATCACTAACCATAATTATTTGCGAGTGATCAAACTTAGTATTTACACCTTTACGTATTAGGATTACTTCTACACAATTTACTTTTAGTGCCTCTTGTATTAGGTGCTCTCCTTCAATTAAAAACTTGTTATCTTTATCTCTATGTTTCTTGATATGGTATTTTTGCCATGTCTTTACCTTCACATTATTACTTGATAGTATTTCCATGAGGTGCCTTATGAGTTAAGTACTGGTAGATCAAATGCTATTAACTCATCGTTCTTCGCATACTCTTTACAAGCATTAGTTTGGTTTACAACATATTTACCTTTTAAGCTTCCATACGTTAATTTCACATTTAATATGAATAAGACACCACTGAATCCAATTGCATACAACCAAGAATAACTTAATATAACTTTAATCACAAATAAGAAAATAGCCATTAAACCAGCTTGCATCATAAAAAATTGATTACGGATTTGTTTTTTTGTTACTTCCATAAACTCACATGCTTCGTAAGTATTGTTTATGACTGCTTCACTTAAAGTAATCGGTACAAATGTAAGTGCTTTTTGCTTTTGACTATTCCCTTTACTCGCTTCTAATACTTCTTTCATACGAATACAGCAGTAACGCCATGCATTTTGATTATCTTCGTTTTTATAGGTTAACGAATATGTATACATTACCCATAAATACGTATCACAATCTAAATACTCTTTTGAATTTACAGCTATCTTTTGAGCCATTTCGAAGGCTGCTGTCATATCTTTTTTAGTGATTATCAGATCTTTTACATCTTGTAACATTGTATCAATTTCTACATCTGTATACAGTACTTCATCTTCCATCGGAATCGTTTCAATTACTTCATTTACTTCAATTATTTCGTTTACTTCCACATCAATAATTTCATTTTCGTTCATGTTGTTCTCCTATAAATCGAAGTGTAGTTCTTCAATTTGCTCTGTTTCTTTTTCTATTGGTATTTCTTTCTTTTCTATCTGCATTATCATACGTAATTCTTTCATCATATAAAATGATGTATTTAGTTTTAATACATTAGAGAATGTAGCATCCTTTTTCATAATTGATATCTCTTTAGCAACCAATGTTAATTTTTCATCACTATACAATGAAATCGAATCATTAGCACTCACTAAACGAGTACATTTTATAAATGCGGGATTACTTTTTACTATCTTATGAATCAAATTTCCTTTTACCGGTCTACCTAATAAAGGAATATCATCTAATTTAACACGCTTCATACTTCCACTCTCGCAAATCGCTAATAAGTTAACATTCGGTTGAGTTACAACATCACAACCGACTAAAACATCATCTACTAGGTTCATGGCTTTCACACCTTTTGCTTTACCTGAGCTTACCGGGATTAAATTCACACTATATCGTGTACTATACCCTTTTTTACTTGTTAATACTATATCTTGATCATCGTATGCCACCAAACTAGTAAGCATTTTATCATTGCTTCCTAAGGTCATACAAGCCATTGTTTTATTGTTTCTAGAAACCTCAAAATCCGATATCATACTTTTCTTAATTAATCCATGTTCACTCACACTGATGAAGTATCCTTCGGTTTGGAATTTAGCGATGATGTATGCATTTACTATTTTTTCATCAGCACTTATTTTCATTTTAGCATTGATGTGCATTCCTACATCTTTCCATTTACTTTCTTCTACTTCATACATTGGTAAATATCCATAGGTACCTTTGCTTGTAAAGAATAAGATATTATCTAAGGTATTCACTTCTTGCACACCTAGTAATTCATCTCCATCTTTCATTCCTGGATTTTGATTAGCACTATAAGATCTTAGTGACGCACGTTTAATATACCCATCATTAGATATTGTTGCCATTACTCTATCGTTTGATATCATTGCTAATTTATCTATTTTAATCTCTTCAATTTCTGCTTCAATTACACTTAATCGTTCACTATTATATGTTTTATTTACTTCTTTTAATTCATTAATAATAACTTTTCTAAGAATCGTCGGTGTTGAAATAATTTCATTCAGTGATTCAATTTCGCTTGTTAATTGTGCATATTCATTTTGAAGTGCATATACATCTGTATTTGATAGACGATATAAACGTAATGTTACAATTGCTTCTGCTTGAGTTTCACTGAAATTGTATGCACTAATAATTTGTTGTTTCGCATCACCTTTGTCTTTACTCGAACGAATGATTGAAATGATTTCATCTAATACAGAAATACATTTAATTAATCCTTCTAATATATGGCAACGTTTTTCTTTTTTATCTAGTTCATATTTACTTCTTCTTAATACAACGTCTTTTCTATGTTCGATAAAAGCATCCAATATAGCACATAATCCTAATTGAACTGGTCTCTTATCTACGATTGCAACAATATTATAATTAAACGCTACTTGTAAATCTGTATGTTTATAAAAGTAGTTTAACACTAAATTTGTATCTACATCTTTTTTAACATCAATCACAATACGCAGTCCGTTACGATCACTTTCGTCACGCACATCGACTAATCCATCAATGTCTTTATTGACACGTATTTCATCCATTTTTTTAACCATATTACATTTGATTACTTCATATGGAATTTCACTAATGATAATTTGTTGAATTGTTTTTGTTTTCACAACTTCGCTTTTACCACGAATGATTACTTTCCCTTTACCAGAAGTTAAGGCATCTTTAATTCCTTGTAATCCTTGGACAATTCCTCCGGTAGGAAAATCTGGTCCTTTAATATATTCCATTAATTCATCTAACGAACTGTTTTTATGTTGAATACGATAAATCGTCGCATTGATAACTTCATTTAAATTGTGTGGAGGAATATTCGTTGCATATCCACTTGCAATCCCACTAATTCCCGTAACTAATACATTCGGATATCTAGCTGGTAATACCGTAGGTTCCATTTCTGTATCATCAAAGTTATAGGCAAAATTAACTGTATCTTTTTCGATATCACTCAACATCATTTGAGCAATAGGTGATAATCTAGCTTCCGTATAACGCATTGCTGCTGCTGGATCATCATCAATACTACCATTATTTCCTTGCATATCAATTAAGGGAATACGGCTTTTCCAGTCTTGCGATAGTCGAACCATTGCATCATAAATAGAACTATCTCCATGTGGGTGATAATTCCCCATAATGATACCTACTGCTTTAGCACTCTTACGATATTTATGGTCGTGCGTATTTCCTTCTACTTGCATTCCATATAAGATTCTTCTTTGTACTGGTTTTAATCCATCTCTTACATCAGGTAATGCTCTTTCTTGAATTATATATTTAGAATATCTTCCAAAACGATCACCCATAATGTCTTCTAAAGGAGAAACAATAACTTTAGATGTATCAACAACTTCTATTTTCTTTTTAGCCATTATTTTTTAACCTCCTCATTGAATGTATCTTCCATTGTAAAGGATACGTTCTCTTCAATCCATTCACGTCTTAAATCGGCTTTATCACCCATTAATACGGATACTCTTTTTTCTGCTACTACACCATCTTCTATACTTACTTGAATTAGGGTACGAGTTAATGGATCCATTGTTGTTTCCCATAACTGTTCTGCATTCATTTCCCCTAGTCCTTTGTAACGTTGTAAGCTATATCCTTTATGTGTAGAACGAATACTAGCAAGTTCGTCTTCACTCCATGCATAAGCTACATCTTTACCTTTCGATAATTTATATAACGGAGGCAATGCAATATATACTAAGCCTTGTTCTATTAAGGGTCTCATATAACGATAGAAGAAAGTTAATAATAATACCTGGATATGAGCTCCATCTGTATCGGCATCGGTCATAATAACTACTTTATGATAGTTTGCATCCCCTACATTGAAATTTGGTCCAACACCAGCACCTAGTGCATGAATTATAGTATTTAATTCTTCATTTTTCTCTACATTTGCGATACTTGCTTTTTGTGTATTTAAGACCTTACCTCGTAAAGGTAAGATTGCTTGATATTTTGAATCTCTTCCTTGTTTCGCACTTCCTCCAGCTGAATCCCCTTCGACTAAATAAATTTCTTTTTTACGAGGATCTTTACTTTGAGCACTTGCTAATTTACCAGAAAGAATTCGCTCTTTTGCCTTACTTTTTCCATTTCTTGCGTCATTTCTAGCTTTTCTAGCGGCTTCTCTAGCCAATGATGCTTTCTGTACTTTTCGTACTAAAGTAGTTGCTACTTCTTTATTTTCTTCTAAGAAATAAGTTAATTTTTCAGACACTATGTTGTCAACTACGTTTCTAGCTTCACTAGTTCCCAGTTTCCCTTTGGTTTGTCCTTCAAATTGAAGTAAGTTTTCAGGTATTCCTAATGAAATGATGACAGATAACCCTTCTCGAACATCATTTCCTTCAAAGTTCTTATCTTTGTCTTTTAACAGACCGTATTTTCTTGCATATTCATTAAACACTTTTGTAAAAGCAGTTCTAACACCTACTTCGTGTGTTCCTCCATCTTTCGTACGTACCATATTCACGAAAGAAAATATATTTTCTTGGTATTCATCTATGTATTGAAATGCACAATCTACAGTAATACCTATCATTTCGCCTCTAAATGAGATGGGATCATGAAACACTTGTTTGTCTTCATGTAAGTACTCCATAAATGCATATAATCCTTTATCAAAGTGATACTCCTCTACGACTAAGTCTTTTTTACGTTCATCAATACAAGTCATTTTAATATCACTTAATAAGAATGCACTCTCTTTAGCACGTTCACATATTTGTGTGAATGAATAATGAGTCGTTGAAAAAATAGAAGGATCAGGTTTAAAGGTAACTTTACTTCCTGTAGCATTACTTTTTCCTACTTCTATTAATTTACCAATCTTTTTACCACCATTCTCAAATCGCATATTATATTTTTTACCATTACGGCATACTTCTACTTCACACCATGAACTTAATGCATTTACAACACTTGCACCAACTCCATGTAATCCTCCACTCGTCTTATATCCACCTTCTTCAGAAAATTTCCCTCCTGCATGTAATACAGTGAAAATTACCTCTAGGGCACTCTTTCCATTTTTTGCTTTATCAACGGGCATTCCTCGCCCTTTATCTTCAACGCTAATTGATTCATCTTTATGGATTGTAATTGTTACACTACTCCCATGTCCATTCAACGCTTCATCTATTGAGTTATCTACTATTTCCCATACTAAATGGTGAAGTCCTCTTCCATCTGTAGAACCGATGTACATACCCGGTCTTTTTCTAACAGCTTCTAATCCTTCAAGTATTTGTATCGAACTACCATCATATGTTTTGCCTGCCATATCAATCACTTCCTTTAACCTTAATATATTATCAAAATTAGAATATTTTTACAATGTATATCATTTATTATTTACTTCTATAATTTTTTTAGTAAATTTGTTTTCGATAAATCTATCTATCATAAATGCATCTACATTGCTTAGATATAGTGATATGAAAGATAGCATGCAATACTAATTTTATTAAATCATTGGGATATTCAACACTTAGAACGTTTATATAGGAGGAACTAAAATACACAAACAGTAAGTTTGCGCGTGTACAAATATTTTAATGAAACAGAAATAATAAAGTTATATATGTCTGTTAATTGGAAAACTATTGCGAAATTCCAGATACATTGAAACTAGCCTATGAACATTCACTATATATTCTTGGGACTTATATAGTGAATGAAATAATCGAAATTAGGAGTAGGGAAATTATTGATTGAAAGTATGAAGAAAAAATATAACCATGTACATCAAATGGTATTACTAAGTGATAGTAGAGATAATAACTTATACTTTTATAAATCTTTGGCTTTTAAATCCTTAGATCAATTTGGGTGCATTAGTTTTGTTAATTTCCACTAATAATTCAAAAAAGAATTGAACTTATGTTATCCGAATTCTTATTTGAAAACACAAATAAAAAAGATATGAAAATATTAACTTTCATATCTTTTTCACATTTGATTAAGTAAACATTGCGTTTCACAATGTTTGAGTTTGAAAGTCCTATCAAGTAAGATTTTCGTAATAAATTTTAAAGGAGTATTTAATATTTATACTCTTAGCATTCGATAACCAACTCCTACATGTGTCTGTATATATTTAGGATTTGATGTATCTACTTCTATCTTTTTTCTTAACGTGGCCATAAATACCCTTAATGAAGCAATATCTGTATCATAACAGGTACCCCAAATAGCTTTCGTAATAAACGTATGTGTTAACACCTTATCTATGTTTTGAGACAAGATACAAATTAATTTATACTCCATTGGAGTGAGATGTATTTCACTATTATTTACATAAAAGCATCCTGCAGAATAATCTATTTTCAAATCGCCGTTCGAAAATATTGAAGATGCTACTTTTTCATTATTTTGAGATCGTAGAGAAACACGTAAACGAGCCAAAAGCTCATCTACTGAAAATGGTTTTGTTAAATAATCATTAGCGCCAAAGTCCAGTGCATCGATTTTATCACGATCTTCACTACGAGCACTGATGACAATGATAGGTGTATTGGACCAAGTGCGTATTTTCTTAATAATCTCTACACCATCCATATCAGGAAGTCCTAAATCAAGTAATATCGCATCTGGATTATGAGATGTTGCAAGCATGATAGCACTTTTTCCATTTTGAGCGACCAAGAAATCATAATTGTGTATTTCTAATGTAGTAGAAATCAAATTACGAATCGCATTATCATCCTCTACGATTAAAACGGTATGTTTATTCATTTAATGTTACCTCCTTTAAAGGAATTGAAAATTGAAACACACTCCCTTTTGGAGCATTATCAATAATTGATATTTCCCCATTGTGTGCCTTAATAATTGACTTACATAAGGCTAATCCTAATCCTAAACTTCTTCGGCTATCTACAATATCTCGATTAGAAGTATAAAACATATCAAATATTCTAGGTTTTGCATCATCTGGAATACCTCCACCATTGTCAGCTATTTCAACAATAATACTGCAATCTTTTTTTCTTGTAGTAACTGTAATTTCCGACCCTGATGGAGTATATTTAATTGCATTATCGACGATATTAATGATTACTTGCATAATCAATTTAGGCTCAACTTCAACAAATAAAAATTCTTCCAAGTTTATCACTTCTATTATATACTCAGTTTTTTTTCTATCAATATGTTTCAATGCTTCATTCACGATATCTTCAATTAATTCTGTTGAACATTTTAAGTTCATTGTTCCATCTTCTATATGAGTCACCATCAAAATATTTTCTACAAGCGTTATTAACCATAAAGAATCTTCATATATATCCGAATATATTTGATTTTTTGTTGCTACGTCCATTTTAGATTCACTAGCAAGTAAAATATTAGCATTCCCTGAAATAGACGTAAGTGGTGTACGTAAATCATGAGAGATGGAACGAAGTAGGTTCGCTCTTAATTGTTCATTTTTTGCAAGGATTATACTATTTTCTCTTTCAATGTTTGCATATTGTTTTTCCATAGACAATGCACACTCACCGATAATAGATAACATAATACTATGATCAAAAGAGTCTAAAGCACTTTTATTTAATGCTACCCCCACTACTCCATAGACACCATCATTTACTCTAACAGCTAAATATAAACATTTTGAAGTTGATAATGTATTCGTTGTTGCACCAGCATGCTTATTATTTTTAAACACCCATAAAGCTACCGTTTGTTCATGTGTGTTAATCAACTCTTTTTCATGTGATTTATCTTCACAAAAAACTAAGGGTGGTAACATGATGCCTTTTTCTATAGGATAAAAAACTACATCCTTTAACAATAACTTCGTTAATTGATTACAAGTAATAGTAATTGTATCTTCAATTGTAATTGCTGTTTGCAACAATTGATTTGTTTCTAATAATATTTTGGTGCGATATGCTTTTTCCGCAGATTTTTTTGCATGCTGTTTTAATTTATCAGCTAACGAACTTGTAATAAACGCAGAAATAAACATAATTAAAAATGTAATTGGATAATCAGCTCCCGATGCAGCAAACGTGTATCTAGGAACAGTGAAAAAATAATTAAATAATAATACACTAACTACAGAAGAAATTAAACTGTATATTCGTTGTGTATTATATATAGATATACAAAGTACACTTAATATATACACCATAATAATATTAGCTTCTGAAAACTCCAATCGATAAAATAAGTACCCTATCATAGTTGCTAAGCTTAATAATCCAACACTTTTGTAAATATCGGATATGATAAATTTGGGTAAATTTTCCTTTTTGGCTTGTTCTATAAATTTAGGTGCTTTTTCATCAGGAATGATATATATATCAAGATTGGGAGCATTTTCAATTAATTTTTCAATTAATGTCGGCTTACTGAAATAATGTTTCTTTTTCGCATTATTTCTACCTAATATTATCTTAGAAACTCCAGATATTCTTGCAAATTGTGCTATTTGTAAAGGAATATCATCTCCTTGCACTGTTTCTATAGCCGCACCTAATTGTTTAGCTAAATGTATATTCTGACGTAATCTATTTCTGTTTTCATCACTCATCGTAGAAAAAGAAGATGTTTCTACAAATAAGGCTGTAAATCTTCCGCGAAATGCTTTTGCCATTCTAGCAGCAGTTCGTATAATCTTCGTATTTGAAGGTGAAGATGATAATCCAATTAAAATATGCTCGTCGGTATAGTAATCATTTTTAGAACTTATCCTTACCTTTTCAGCCATACTATTTACTCTGTCAGCACATCTTCGAAGTGCGATTTCTCTAAGTGCTGTTAAATTTTTAATATCAAAGAAATTTGAAAGAGCCTTCGCTACTTGTACCTCTTTATAAATTTTTCCTTCATTTAATCTTGTAATCAAATCCTCTGGTTCAATATCTACCAGTTCAACATGAGAAGAACTATCAAAAATATGATCGGGTATCCGCTCTTTTACGACGATACCAGTAATTGCTTCTACCATATCATTCAAACTCTCTATATGCTGCACATTTACTGTAGTGTATACATCTATTCCGTTACGTAATAATTCAGCAACATCTTGATATCGTTTAGAATGTCTGCTTCCAGCGGCATTTGTATGTGCAAGCTCATCAACCAAAATAAGTTTCGGCTTTCTTTCAAGGGCTAAGTCAAGATTAAACTCTCTTAAGCGAACCCCTTTATAATTTATGTGTTTCACTTCTAACTGTTCTAAATTATTTAAAAGAGACGAAGTTTGCGGTCGTTGATGAGGTTCTACATAACCAACTACAATATCAATTCCTTGTTGTTGGGCAGCGTGTGCCGCTTTAAGCATTGCATACGTTTTTCCTACTCCGGCAGCATACCCAAAAAATATTTTCAGATTTCCTTTTCTCAATTGTTTTTTTTCTTGATTTAGGAGTCCTTTTGTTTCACTTGATAAAAATTCATTACTATTCATATGACACCTCCTATTTTGTATATCATAACATATTTTAAAATAACATAAAGTGAAACAGAGATGGGACGACCTCTGTTTTATTATTTATTCATTTATATGTTACCCATTAATTTGGCTATTTCTAGATTCACTCCTAATACATTTACTGTAGCTTCCCCAAAAATTCCAAATCTTTTATTCACTGTGTTATTTTCTACTATTTTTTCCAACTCACTGAATGTTAATCCTGATTCCTCTACAAGACCATCTAGTTGAACCATTGCTGACTCTGGAGAAATATGTGGATCTAATCCCGAACCTGAAGCTGTCAATAAATCAGTTGGTATATCCTCTTTTTTAACAGAAGGATTTTTTTCTAAAAATGCTTTCATATCCTCTTCTACACGAGCAACTAAGTCGGGATTGGTAGGAGCTAGATTACTAGAACCTGAAGCAACTCCATTATATTCTCCACTTTCTTTTTCTTGCTCTGTATACGTATTGTAGTCAATTGCTGAAGGTCTACATTTCATGTAGTAGTCTTCCTTAAAATCTTGCCCTAAAAGTTCAGATCCTGCGATAGTTCCATTTACCTCTATTAAACTTCCTCCTGCTTGGTGAGGGAAAAACACACTTGCCACCCCAGTCATGAACATAGGATAAATAAACCCACAAATAAGCATTAATATTGTTGTTACTAGAATTGGTTGTTTTATCACATTTCCGATTTTTTTGATTGTTTTTTTCATATTTTTCTCCTGTTAACTTCCTAATATATTAAGTAGTGGATAAACTAATAAGTCTATTATTTTGATTCCCACAAACGGGGTGAAAACTCCACCTAAACCATAAACAAGCAGATTTTTACGTAATAGTTTATCACTCGACATTGGCTTATATGTGACACCCTTCATGGCCAATGGAATCAGACATGGAATTATAATCGCATTGAATATCAATGCTGATAAAATTGCACTATTTGGAGTTTCTAATTGCATTATGTTAAGTATTTTAAGTTGTGGTATTTCTACCATAAACATTGCTGGTATAATCGCAAAGTATTTTGCAATATCATTTGATAATGAGAACGTAGTAAGACTTCCTCTTGTAATAAGCATTTGTTTACCAATTTCTACAACTTCTAGTATCTTCGTAGGATCTGAATCTAAGTCGACCATATTTGCTGCTTCTTTCGCAGCAGCTGTTCCACTATTCATGGCAAGTCCGACATTTGCTTGTGCGAGTGCTGGAGCATCATTTGTTCCATCTCCAGTCATCGCTACAATTTTTCCTTTATCTTGTTCTTTTTTAATTACATCTATTTTATCTTCTGGTGTACATTCAGCTACAAAATCATCTACTCCTGCTTCACTAGCTATTGTTGCTGCTGTAAGAGGGTTATCTCCTGTACACATTATTGTTTTAATACCAATTGCTCTTAAACGTTCAAAACGTTCTTTCATACCTGGTTTTACAGTATCTTTTAAATAGATAACTCCTAAAATAGTATCATTACAACAAACAGTAAGAGGAGTTCCACCAAGTGATGCTACTTCGTTTACTTTACTTTGTAAGTCAGAAGGAATAGTTCCACCTATGGAAAGGATATATTGTGAAATTGCTTCACTTGCACCTTTTCTAATTTTTGTACCATCTTCTAAATCTAATCCACTCATTCTTGTATGTGCTGAAAATTCAAATGATTCTTTTACTTGTACTTCGGGTACTTCGTATCCTAATTGTTTTCCAAGTTCTAGTGTTGATTTTCCTTCTGGTGTTTCATCATAAATGGAAGTAATCATCGCATTTTTTATAAGCTCATTTTTAGTTATATTATTTACTGTTAAAAAGTCTGCTGCTAATCGATTACCGAATGTAATTGTACCGGTTTTATCCAATATCATAGTGTCTACATCACCACAAACTTCAACTGCTTTGCCTGACATCGCAATTACGTTAAAACGAGTAACTCGATCCATTCCTGCAATACCTATTGCTGAAAGAAGACCACCGATAGTTGTAGGAATTAAACAAACTGTTAATGCAATTAACGTAGATATAGAAATGGAAATACCACTATAAGCTGCAATAGGATATAAAGTAATAATAACAATTAAAAATATAATTGTTAAAGAAACAAGTAATGTGTTTAATGCTATTTCATTTGGTGTTTTTTTACGTGATGCTCCTTCAACAAGAGAAATCATTTTATCCAAAAAGCTGTTTCCTGGATCAGAAGTAATTCTAATTTTAAGACTATCACTTACAACCGTTGTTCCTCCAGTTACACTGCAGAAATCTCCTCCACTCTCACGAACAACAGGAGCTGATTCACCGGTAATAGCAGATTCATCAACGGTGGCTACCCCTTCAATTACTTCTCCATCATTAGGAATTAATTCACCAAGAGAAACAATGACAACATCGCCTTTTCTAAGATCTGATGAATCTACAATAGTTTCACTACCCTCTGCAGACACAAGTCTTGCTTTTGTATTTTTTTGCGTTTTTTTCAAAGATTGTGCTTGTGCCTTCCCTCTACCTTCAGCAATTGCCTCAGCAAAATTCGCAAATAATAATGTGGCTAACAACACAACGCAAACAATACTATTATAAGTACGCATCTCCTGTCCATTTGTTTCAAAAATAGTTGGGAAAATAGATAGTAATAAGGAAATTATAAATCCTATTTCTACAACAAACATAACAGGATTCTTAATCATAGATTTTGGATTCATTTTTATGATTGCACCTTTACATGATTGGATTAATATTTCTTTGTTTAAAAACTTTTTATTTGATTGTTTCATCATTGTAACCTTCCTTTAGTTCCATAAAACTAAATGTTCTGCTACTGGTCCTAAACATAGAACGGGTAAGAACGTCAATGCAGCAAATATATAGATAACTAATATTAGTGAAATTGTGAATGTCATAGAACTTGTTTTAAGTGTTCCTGTAGATTCATTTACTCTTTGTTTTTTCATTAATGAACCCGCAATAGCCAGTTGCATCGCAATAGCTGCATAACGAGCAAAGAACATTGTAAGTCCTGTTGTTATATTCCAGAAAACACTATTATCTGTTAGTCCCTCAAATCCTGAACCATTATTCGCTGCACTTGAAGAGAATTCATAAAGCACTTGCGACAATCCATGAAAACCTCCATTACTAATTCCTTCAAGCCCTGCTGTACTAACTAATGCTAAGGCAGAAAAACCTAAAATTAAAAGTGGATGAATAATAATACATAAAGCAACCAACTTCATTTCTTTTCCTTCTACTTTTTTTCCCAAGTATTCAGGAGTTCTTCCAATCATAAGTCCACAAATAAATACGGTTAAAAGGACGTAAATGATCATATTCATTAATCCAACACCTTTACCACCAAAGACTAAATTCAACATCATATGTAGCATTGCTACAAATCCTCCGAATGGTGTTAACGTATCATGCATATTATTTACACTACCCGTTGTAAAGGAAGTAGTTGAAGTAGTAAATAAAGCTGATTGACTTACTCCAAGTCTGACTTCTTTCCCTTCCATACTTCCCATAGATTGTGATAACCCAGCTTCTGCAAGAAGTGGATTCCCTGCCATTTCTGCAAAGAAACATATAGCTAAACCAATTAAGAAAAGTACAGACATTGCAATAAATATCGTTTTCCCTTCTTTCCCAAAGAAGTTGAAACGTTTTTCACATAAATCACTTTCTTTTTTTTTAATCTTATTCTTGGTTTCACTTGCCATTTTTCCAAACATAATTACACACGCACCTGGTAATAACATCATAGAAAACAATTCAATTAAGTTAGACCATATAGTAGGATTCTCAAATGGTGTTGCAGAGTTTGCTCCAAAGAAACCTCCTCCATTTGTTCCTATATGTTTAATAGATTCAAGAGCAGCAACAGGACCACTTGCAATATCTTGATAAGTTCCTTCTATTGTCGTTGCAGTAATTGTTGCAGATAAATTTTGAGGTACTCCTTGCCACACAAGCATAAGACCTACAATAATCGAAAGTGGTAATAAAATACGAGTGATTATTCTGATTAAATCAGAATAGAAGTTACCCATATTGTCTTTTGTTTTACCAACTAATCCTCTTACAAATGCAATACAAACCGCATATCCACTTGCTGCTGAAACAAACATCATGAATGTAATCACAATCATTTGAGATAGAAAAGATAAGCTACTTTCTCCAGCATAATGTTGTAAGTTCGTATTTGTCATAAAACTTATAATAGTATTAAACGAAAGATCTACTTCCATATTTTCGATTCCATTCGGATTCAAAAAATCTATTGATTGAATCCTCAATACGATATATCCAAGCAAAACCATAATTCCATTTGTTATAAGAACCGCAGCTAGATATTTCTTCCAATTCATTGCCTGCTTTGGATCTACACCTCCTACTTTATAAATGAAATTGTCTATACCATTTAAAATTGAATCTGCAAACGTTTTTTTATATGTTGCTACATGATATAAGTAGATACCCATCGGTATCACTAACGCCATATAAATAATTAAAGTAACTATAATTTGAAACATTTCCGTTCCTCCCTTTGATAATTAAATATTCTACACGTTAAAATTTTTCTGGATATATAAGCGCATAACATAAATATCCAATTAGTAAAATAAGCACTACCCCTAAAAATAATAGTCCTAAAGTTGACATGTTATTCTCCTTTTCTTATTTATTTTTATTTCATTAAACTATATGTTTATTAATATAAATTATACAACTCATCATATCCATCCAAGTATTAATGAAATTGGATACATAATAATTGAAACACAAGCGAAAACAATTATTAATATAATCAATGGAATACCTATAATAAATAAATTAATTAATATATATGGATGATTTAATCGAAAATAGTTTATACTTATATCAAATTCATTTTGTATTCCATTAATAAGGTGTTGCATAAGATTTCCTCCTGTACTAATTACTATACAAGAATAGATATTAATTGTGTGCAAAGAAAAGCATACCTTGTATTAAGATTGTATAAAGACCGTGTAATAAAAAAAATCGTTTCTTTAAAAAGAAACGATGCTCATAGTATGTATTTATCATAATATTCATTTTTTGTATCTAAGAGAACAGTAACCATTTAATCGTTTAAATAGAACCTTGTTCTGTAACTATATAATTCATTGCCTTGTCATATTCATTGATACATATATGCTCTACTTTTTGACATTCATAGGCTACTCCTATACATATTGCATTCGTAGTATTGAGATATCGATCATAATACCCTTTCCCATAGCCAATTCGCTGCTTATTCGTATCATACCCTACCATAGGTACAATAACAACATCTATTTCATTAGGACACATAGGGTGCTCTGAAATAGGTTCTAATACATTGAAGCTTCCTATTTCAACATCTGATATACTTGGTATCGAATAAAATGTCATATTTGTATCATTCATTACCTTGGGTATTGCTACTGCCTTAAATTCATTAAATAAAGAAGTGATATCTACTTCACTACGAATAGGCATATACATAGCTATTGTAAGTGTAGATATAGTTAAGTTTAAATTTCGTAGTAAAGAGATTAGTAATTCACTAATCTCCTTGTTTTTTATAGTTCTTTCTTCTTTACTTAATTCATTACGTCTAGTTGCACAAGATGTTCTTTGTGTTACCTTCATTAACCAATAGAACCGTCCATATCTAGTTTCAATAATTGATTTAATTCTACTGCATATTCCATCGGTAATTCTTTTGTGAATGGTTCTAAGAATCCCATCACAATCATTTGAGTTGCTTGGTCTTCACTTAATCCTCTACTCATTAAGTAAAATAATTGATCTTCACTGATTTTTGAAACAGTTGCTTCATGTTCAATTGTAGAAGCATTTGTTTTCCCTATATTGACTGGTATCGTATCACTTCTACTAATATTATCTAATATTAATGTATCACACTCTACTTTGCTTTTTGCATGTGTAGCATTTGGGCTATGATATACCAATCCACGATAGTTCACTTCTCCACCATTTCTAGCAATTGATTTAGATACAATCGAACTCGTTGTATACGGTGCTAAATGAATCATTTTCGCTCCTGCATCTTGTACCTGGTTCGTGCTTGCTACCGCAATACTAATACAGGTTCCTTTTGCATATGGTTCTGCCAATATACAGGCAGGGTATTTCATATTTGTTTTAGAACCAATGTTTCCATCGATCCATTCCATATGTCCATTCTCAAATACTTTAGTACGTTTAGTTACTAGATTGACTATGTTATCACTCCAGTTTTGAATCGTTGAATATCGACAATGTGCATCTTTATGTACATAAATTTCTACTACTGCTGCATGTAAGCTATCTTTTGAATACGTAGGTGCTGTACAACCTTCTACATAGTGAATGTCAGCTCCTTCATCAACGATAATTAAAGTACGTTCAAACTGTCCCATACGCTCTGTATTGATTCTAAAGTAAGATTGTAATGGCTTATCTAATTTAACTCCCTTAGGGACATAAATAAAGCTTCCTCCACTCCATACACAGCTGTTTAAAGCCGCAAACTTGTTATCATTTGGTGGTACTAGTTTAGAAAAATACTTCTTAAATAATTCTGGATGTTGTTTTAATGCTGTATCTGTATCTAAAAAGATAACTCCCTTTTCTTCTACTTCAGCCAACATATTATGATAAACTGCTTCACTATCATATTGAGTAGTAACACCAGCTAAAAATTCTCTTTCTGCTTCAGGTATTCCTAATTTTTCAAATGTTTCTTTAATTTCATCTGGCACATCATCCCAGCTATCTTCTGTTTTATCCGAAGATTTAATAAAATATATGTAATCATCAAAATTTAGGTCGCTTAAATCTGGACCCCATGTTTGCATTTCTTGGTTCAAAAATGAATCATAGGCACGTAATCTAAATTCCTTCATCCATTGTGGTTCATTCTTAATATTTGATATTTCTTCAACAACATCTCTAGTTAATCCTTTACCCGTATTATAAATACTTATATCTTTATCAGAGAAACCATACTTATATTCAGTATCTGGAAGATTGTGTGTATTATCCATTTTGTTTCTCACTTTCTTCCATTAAACTTTCAATTGCATCCCAACCTATAGTTGCACAATGAATTCTATTTGCTTGATTTCCTACATTTTGAAAAGCAACGGCTTCTTCTAATAATTCTTCATCATATTCTTTTTGGTCTATCATCTTACGGTATTCACTAATTATTTGTCTTGCATCAGTTATCGTTTTACCTTTTAGTAAATCACTCATGATTGAAGTAGAGCTAGTCGCTATAGTACATGCTTCACCATCAAAACAAATATCTTCTAATATTGCATTTTTAATTAATGCTTGTACTCTTATATCATCAATACATGACTCACTTGCCATGTGTTTTTCTATATATTCATTTGAATCATTTAGTTTATGATTTTTAGGGTACTTATAGTGATCCATTATTATACTTCTTAGTATCATTGGATCTTTCATCATATCGTTCATATTTTAATCCTCCTAAAAGAATACATCTAGCATTGTATCTGCATTTATTTGACTACATATTTTGATGAAGTGATCTACTTCTTCTTTTGTATTATAGAAGTATACACTTGCTCTTAACGTAGAACTTGTATTTAATTTATTCATTAATAGCTTAGCACAATGTTGTCCGCTTCTAATTGCGATTCCATAATCACTAAAGTAAGTGGCTGCATCTTGTGAAAATACATCTTTAATATTAAAGGTAACTATACCACTATCATTGTGATCATTATAAATAACTACATTTTCTAGTTGTCTCATCTGAGCCACTAAGTACTCTCTTAATTCTAATTCATAAGCATGAATATGTTCCATGCCTATATTCATAATATAATTAATTGCTGCTTTCATTCCCAGCACGGCTTCAATTGCAGGTGTTCCACTTTCAAAGCGATAGGGAGCATCTTTCAACAAGATATTACCACACATATCAAAGCGTGCATTGCTGCCTCCACCAAACATAAAGGGATCACTCATTTGTAGTAATTCATATTTACCATACAATACTCCAACTCCTGTAGGCCCACATAATTTATGTGCTGAGAAAGCAAAGAAATCACAATCCAATTGTTTCACATCTACTGGCATATGAGGTAATGATTGAGCACCATCAACAACGACAATTGCTCCGTATTCATGAGCAATTTCGCATATCTTTTGAATATCTACTACATATCCCAATACATTTGTTACTTGAGCCAATGTGACTACTTTTACATGATGATTCATTTTCAGTTTAAACGCTTCTACATCAATTTTACCAGTATCTAATAATGGAATAAAATCTAAGGTAGCTTTTGTAACTTCACAAGCTTTCATCCAAGGTAATATATTAGAGGCATGCTCTGCTTCACTACTTAATACAATATCGCCTTCTGTTAAATATTTTTGTCCATATCCATAGGCCACTAAGTTTAATGACTCACTTGCTCCACTCGTAAATACAATTTCTTTCACATCTGCATGAATAAAATTAGCGACTGTTTTTCTAGACGATTCATATTGTTGGTCTACTTGATAGCTTAATTCATAATCACCACGATGTGCATTTACACTATAACTTGTATAATATTCACAAACAGCATCAATCACCGCTTGTGGTTTAAAGGTAGTCGCTGCATTATCAAAATAGATTAAATCATGTCCTTTTTTTGATTTATTAGAAAGCATTGGAAAGTCTTTTCTAATTTTTTTAACATTTAACATGATAAACCCACTTTCTCTTCTATTTCTAACGATAATTTTTGTTTTATCTCATCATCGCCCTCTACTACTTTTAATATTGGTAATACATAAGATAAGGTTAATAAACCAATCGCTTCGCTCTTAGATAAGCCTCTCGTTTGTAAGTAGTATAAATGATCTTCATTAATTTGACCTACACTTGCTGCATGACTTGCTTCAACATCATTTTCATCTATAAATAATAATGGTGTCACTTTACTATTTTGTTTATCGCTACTTGTTAGTACACGAGTTGATTGATGAGATTTACTACCTTTACTTCCCTGCTTAATAATTCCATTCGCTTGCATTAGATAATCTGCACCTTCGTTTACAATAGCATAATTTTCCATGTAGCTAGAACTTAGTCCTACTTCATGAATGCATTCGATATCATAGTGATGTATCCCACTTGTTACACTACTCGTGATTAACTCAATACGACTTTCAAATCCTTGTAAGAAATACTGTAGTTTATGAATTGCGCTACGAGTATGTAAGTGATAGTAAGCCAACACTAGATTTGCACCTTTTTGCAAATAGGTTTGTTCTTCAATTACACATTCATCATCAAATTTGTAAAGTACATTCGCAAATGCATAATCATCTAAATGAAGTTTTATCTTTATGTCTCTACTTGACACATGAACAACTACTATTGCGTGTATTTGCGCATGTATCCAAATCACTAGCTCTTGCGCATCATTTACTACAATTTCATAAGTTCCTTTATTTTCTATTTGAACGTTAACACTTGGTTCATGAAATGTTAATGTTTCCATTATTTTTTAGCTCCACAACTATCTAATATAATAATTTTTTTCGCTTCATTCACTACTTCAATGCCATGTTTTTTAATTAGCCACTCATATCCTTGAGTATCAATTTTTTGTACTAATTCATAGCCACCAGCTTCCACGATTTTTCCATCCATTAACACATGCGCATGGGTTGGTTGTAGTAATTCATAAAATCTCTCATAATGAGATACTACTAATAGCGATAGTTTAGTTTCTGCCTGTAATTTTAAAATGGCAGTAGCCACTATTTTCAATGCATCAACATCTAGTCCTGAGTCTATTTCATCTAACATCGCAAGACTTGGTTGTAGTAACATCATTTGTACAATTTCATTACGTTTTTTCTCTCCACCTGAAAATCCTTCATTTAAATAACGATGAGCTAAATCTGCCTTCATTTCTAAAGTATTAATCGCTGTTTCCATTTGTTTAATGAACTTAAACAATGAGATTGGATCTTCTCTTCTTGCATTCATTGCAGCACGCATAAAATCGGAGTTGTTTACTCCGTTAATTTCTTGAGGATATTGCATCCCTAAAAACAAACCCGCTTTGCTTCTTTCATCTACACTCATACGTAATACATCTTTTC
>CAMQRS010000012.1 GCA_947036815.1 uncultured Erysipelotrichaceae bacterium | reverse complement strand
AGAATTCAAATTATGTGCAATTGATTTAGTGAATACAATTAAAGAACTAGTATAATCAAAAGAGGTAAGTAAATTACCTCTTTTTTTACAAATGTAATATATGTTTTATCTAAATATATGATAAAATATAAAAGACGAGGAGGATATTTATAATGAACATGTTAAAATTAAAACCAGCCTTTAAAGATTACTTATGGGGTGGAACGAGACTAAGAACTGAATATGAAAAAGAATGTGAATATGACATAATTGCAGAAAGTTGGGAATTGTCTAATCATAGTGCGGGAGCAAGTATAATAGATAACGGAAATTTAAAAGGGGTATCATTTACTCAATACTTAGAAGATAGTGGAAAAAAAGTTTGGGGTAGTAATGCTCAACATTTTCAAAACTTTCCAATTTTAATTAAATTTATAGATGCTAAACAAGCATTATCGATTCAAGTACATCCTGATGATGAATATGCATTGCGTGTAGAAAAAGAATTTGGGAAAAATGAAATGTGGTATGTATTAGATGCAGAACCAGGATCATTCTTATACTATGGAGTAAATAAAGAAATTACCAAAGAAGAATATAGAACAAGAGTGGAAAACAATACATTCTTAGATGTATTAAATAAAGTAGAAGTAAAAAAAGGAGATTGTTTCTTTATTGAAGCAGGAACGATTCACGCACTTGGTGAAGGTATCATCATTTGTGAGGTTCAACAAAATTCAAACACTACATATCGTGTATATGACTTTGGTAGAGTGGGAGTGGACGGAAACCCTCGTGAATTACATATCGATAAAGCAGTGGAAGTATCTACGTTAACACCTGTATCTACTGAAGATACAAAAGGTCAAGCGATTAAACTAGAAGACAACACGTTAGAAAATTTAGCGACTTCTCAATACTTTACATGTGATAAATATGAAGTGGAAAATGAAATTACATTATGTGTAGGAGATGAAAGTTTCCAATCTATTATTATGTTAGAAGGAACAGGGGATGTTACATGTGGAAATGAAAGCGTAACATACAAAAAAGGAGATAGTGTTTTCTTTGCCGCTGGATCTGGAGAATTCACAGTACGTGGAAAAACAGCATTTATTTTATCAAGAATCTAATAAAAATTAACACTTTAAGACATTAAGTTTTAAAGTGTTTTTTAATTGAAACGTCTTTCATATTGATTTTGAAACAGTTTCAAGCTATAATTTAACCACAGTAAGGAGGATGTTTATATGAGAGCAGTATTAAGTGTAGTAGGTAAAGATGGTGTAGGGATCCTTGCCAAAGTCAGTGCAAAGTGTGCTGAGGCAAATGCAAATGTAGTAGATGTTAACCAATCAATCTTACAAGATATGTTTTGTATGATTATGTTAATTGAAATAGATAAATTAAAAGTGGAATTCACTTCTTTTGTTGATGAAATGCAAGATTATGCAAAAGAATTAGGAATGGAGATTCATGTGATGCATGAAGATATCTTCAAATCAATGCATACAATATAAGGAGAACGTCATGTTAAATACAGATAATATATTAGAAACAATTAAAATGATTAATGAGGAACACTTAGATGTAAGAACAATTACAATGGGTATTTCTTTATTGGATTGTGCCGATAGTGATATTGATAAGTCTTGTGAGAAGGTATATCAAAAAATTACTACTAAAGCTAAAGATTTAGTAAAAGTTGGAGAACAAATTGAAAAAGAATATGGAATACCAATTATTAATAAACGTATTTCTGTCACTCCTATTGCGATGTTAGTTGCAGTAAGTGGAGGAGATCCAGTTAAATATGCATTAGCACTAGAACGTTGTGCAAAAACGGTAGGTGTTAACTTCATTGGTGGATTCAGTGCCTTAGTACAAAAAGGATTCTCAGCAGGAGATGAAGCATTAATTCATGCGATTCCACAAGCACTAGCTCAAACGGAACATGTTTGTGCATCAGTAAATATTGGATCAACAAAAGCTGGAATTAATATGGATGCAGTTGCTACAATGGGACATATTGTAAGAGAAGCAGCAGAATTAACAAAAGACAACAACTGTTTAGGAGCTGCTAAATTAGTAGTGTTCTGTAATGCACCAGAAGATAACCCGTTCATGGCGGGAGCATTCCATGGTGTGGGAGAAGCAGATGTAGTATTGAATGTAGGAGTAAGTGGGCCTGGAGTTGTGAGAGCAGCATTAGCGAAAGCACCTAAAGATTTAAAAATGAATGAATTAGCAGATATTATTAAAAAAACAGCGTTTAAAATTACAAGAATGGGACAAATGGTAGGAGCATTAGCTTCTGAGCGTTTAGGAGTTCCTTTTGGAATTGTAGACTTAAGTTTAGCACCAACACCAGCTATTGGGGATAGTGTTGCATACATATTAGAAGAAATGGGATTAGAAACTTGTGGTGCATATGGAACTACCGCTTGTTTAGCAATGCTTAATGATGCCGTTAAAAAAGGTGGAGTTATGGCAAGTAATTCAGTAGGAGGACTATCTGGTGCATTTATACCGGTATCAGAAGATGCGGGAATGATTAATGCAGTAAGAAAAGGAATTCTTACATTAGAAAAATTAGAAGCAATGACTGCAGTTTGTTCTGTAGGGTTAGACATGGTTGTCTTACCTGGAGAAACAACAGCGGAAGTAATTTCTGGAATTATCGCAGATGAAGCAGCAATAGGGATGGTAAACTCTAAAACTACGGCAGTACGTGCAATTCCAGCAATTGGATATAATGTAGGAGATGAATTAGAATTTGGTGGATTATTAGGAAGTGGTCCAGTAATGAAAATCAATCAAACTTCATGTGAAGTAATGATTAAACGTGGTGGTAAAATACCAGCTCCTCTACAAAGTTTAAAAAATTAACTATCGAAAGATAGTTTTTTTTATTATAATGGTAGCAAAGGATGTGAGATTATGAATTTTATATTTGATGTAGATGATACGTTATATAATCAAATTACACCATTTCTAGAGGCCTACCAAACAGTGGGGCTAGATAAGATGTATGACATTAACACAGAAGAACTATTTATTCGTAGTAGGGCATATAGTGAAGAAGTCTTTGGACAAGTATCAAAAGGACTAATGAGTGTGGAAGAATCTGGGGTTTATCGAATACAGAAAGCATTTTTAGATGAAGGAATTAATTTAGCTGCAGGCAAAGCGCTAGCAGTACAGCAACAGTATGCAAAGTATCAAAAGCAAATTAAGCTATCTGATACGCTACATGAAATACTCGTTTATTTGAAGGAACACAATAGTTTGATTGGTGTTATCACGAATGGGCCATTAGAGCACCAACAATCAAAAGTGAATGCGTTGAAACTAATACAATATATGCCAAAAGAAAATATATTTATTTCAGGAAGATACGGAATCAATAAACCAGATAAAAGATTGTTTGAAATCTGTGAGAATCAACTTGATATACAGAAAGAAAATACGTATTATATCGGAGATAGTTATGAAAATGACGTACTCGGAGCGAATGGAGCAGGATGGAAGAGTATTTACTTAAATAGAAGAGGATATCAACATCATCAAGGAGTCTCTTTGATGGCAACTACAGAAGAAGAATTAAAAGAAATAATCATACATATTGTAGAAACTAGTGAGAAGGGTTAATGCCCTTCTTTTTGATTGAATTAAGTGTATAAATCTAGTATAATGATGGAATTAGTAATACAAATAGGCTATAATATACAAGTTAGAGGTGACTATGGAAAATATTATTGTTTCTATTTATCAAATAGAGGATATTATAAAAGTAAAAAAAGCAGGAGCTACTAGTATTATTTTAGGTAGTGATTTTTTTAGTGTAAGAAGCACTAGCTATTTTACGGGATGTGAATTAAAAAAAGCAATACAAATAGGGAAAGATAACGATCTACAAGTATATGTATTAGTGAATCGTTTTTTTATTGAAGAAGAAATAACTCAACTTAAGTTTCATTTACAAATGCTGAAAGAAGTAAAAGTAGATGGTATATATTATACAGATATGGGAGTCTATCAAGAAGCTAAAAATATAAACATAGAAGGTGTATTAATTTATAATCCTGAAACTATATTGACAAATTCATACGACTTACAAGTTTACTTAGATTTAGGTATAAAAATGGCTACTATTTCCAAGGAAATACCCTTAGAGGATATGCAAAAAATAGGATGTAAAATTAATGGAGAGTTAGAAGTAATCATTCATGGACGTTTGAATATGATGCATTCTAAACGTAAATTATTAAGTAATTATATGCAATTCATTGAAGAAGATAAAGATTTGTTTAACCAAACAAATTTATATTTGAAAGAAGAAAATCGGGAGGAGCATATGCCGATCATCGAAGATGAACAAGGAACTCATATTTTTACAGGATTTAGTATGTGTAGTTTCGAAGAAATAGATCTATTAGTGAATGCCAATATACATAACTTTAAAATAGAATGTATATTTATGAATATAAATGAAATATGTCAGACGATAGAGGATTATAGATTGATACTAGAAAATCCCGTTAGGGGTAGAGAGTATTATCAAGCGTACCAACTTAACTATCCTACTCAAATGATAACGAAAGGTTTCTTGTATAAGAAAACGGGGTTATTAAAATAATGAAAAAAATAGAATTATTAGCACCAGCAGGTGATTTAGAACGATTAAAATTAGCGATACGATATGGTGCAGATGCTGTGTATATCGGTGGTAAAAAGTTCTCATTAAGAAGTAGAGCAAGTAATTTTGGGATTGAACAAATAAAAGAAGCGGTACAATTTGCGAATGAATATGAAGCACATATTCATGTCACGATAAATATGTTGCCTCATGAAGAAGATTTTGAAGGATTAGAAGAATATTTAAAACAATTAGAAGAAGCGGGAGTAACGGCTGTGATAGTTGCCAGTTTTGCGATAATGAAATTTGCGAAACGCGTTGCACCAAAATTAGAAGTACATGTGTCTACACAACATTCTTCAACCAATAGTAGTGTAGTATCATTTTGGAAAAGTATGGGAATGGATCGTGTGGTATTAGCAAGAGAATGTAGTTTAAAAGATATTGTAGAAACAACCAAACATTCGAAAGTACCAATAGAAGCATTTATTCATGGTGGAATGTGTATTTCCTATTCAGGAAGATGTACATTAAGTAACAACATGACAACACGTGATGCAAATCGTGGTGGATGTGCCCAAAGTTGTAGATGGAAATATCGATTATATGAAGATGGAAATCCCTTGCATAAAGAGGATCAACTATTTTCAATGAGTAGTAAAGATCTATGTGCAATAGAATATATACCAGCACTTATTGATGCTCAAGTAGCAA
The DNA here is from genome assembly GCA_947036815.1 of uncultured Erysipelotrichaceae bacterium. GTDB lineage: Bacteria > Bacillota_I > Bacilli_A > Erysipelotrichales > Erysipelotrichaceae > CAMQRS01. The sequence continues at coordinate 37,350 of CAMQRS010000012.1, read as the reverse complement.
GTTTGAAAATAGAAGGTAGAATGAAATCTCAATACTATATCGCAACAGTGATAGGGACTTATCGTAAATGTATAGATGCTTATTATGAGACGAAAAAAATTAGTCCAGAATTGATGGCTACCTATAAACAAGAATTAACAAAAGCAGAAAACAGAAGAACAGCAATTGGATTCTATGATGGAATGCCTAAGAGTAGTGCTCATCTATATGGAGTGAATGGCTCAGGTGTATCTCAAGAGTTTATTGCATATGTATTGGACTATAATAAGGAAACAAAAGTGGCTACCTTAGAGGTAAGAAATAATTTTACTGCAAATATTCAGTGTGAAGCATTTGGACCGCATAAACAAAATCAAAAGTTTATGATGAATACCTTATATACGCAGGATAATGAAGTGTTAGAAGTAGCAAAAACACCAATGCAAGTGATATATACAACACTAGATGTTGAAGTTAGTAAACATGATATGATACGTAAAGTCATGATAAATAAAGAGAACGTATACTAGGAGAAAAATATGAAATTAAAAAATAGTTTCTTTTATACAATAAGAGAAAATTCAAAAGATGAAGATAGCACAAGTGGTAATTTATTAGTACGTGCAGGAATGATTAAGAAAAGTTGTAGTGGTATTTATATGATTATGCCAATGGGAAAAAGAGTCTTACATAAGATAGAAAACATTGTTAGAGAAGAAATGGATCGTACTGGGGCACAAGAATTATTAATGCCTGCAATGATACCAGAAGAAGTGTATGTGAAGAGTGGAAGACGTGAAGCATTCGGATCAAATATGTTCTCATTGAAAGATCGTTACCAAAAAAATTATGTATTAGGGCCTACGCATGAAGAATTATTTACAATGGCTGCCATGATGAATGGTAAGTCATATAAAGATTTTCCATATAATTTATACCAAATACAAACTAAATTTAGAGATGAAACACGTCCGCGTTATGGATTGATTAGAGTTCGTGAATTCATTATGAAAGATGCTTATTCTTTCGATACAGATGAAGCGGGATTACATGAATCATATATGAAAATGTTTAATGCATATAAAGTGATTATGGGTCGTTGTGCATTAACGTATAAGATTGTGAAAGCAGATACAGGAGCGATGGGTGGAAGTTTAAGTGAAGAATTCCAAGCAATTTCTCCAATTGGAGAAGATGTGGTTGTTACTTGTAGTTCATGTGATTATGCAAGTAATTTAGAAATTACACCCGTAATTGATCAAAGCGTAATGGATGAAGCAAAACTTTTAGAAAAAGAAAAAGTAGCTACACCAAATGCGAAAACAATGGATGAAGTTGCAGCCTTCTTTAATAGTGATGTGAATAACTTTGTTAAAACATTAATTTATGAAGTAGATGGGAAACCATACGCATTCCTATTAAAAGGAAATAGAGAATTGAATGAAACTAAAGTATTGAAGTTATTAGAAGCAAATGAATTAGAACTAGCTAGTTTTGATACAGTGGAAAAAGTAACTCATGCTAAAGTAGGTTTTGCAGGACCAGTAGGTATTGATTGTCCAATTATTATGGATAGTGAAGTAAGTAAAATGAAAAACTTCATTGTCGGTGCAAATGAGAGTGATTTCCATATAAAAAATGTAAATCTAAGTGATTTCGAAGTTACTACATGCGCAGATATTGCACAAGTTCAAGAAGGAGATGTTTGTCCAAATTGTCAACAAACATTAGAATTCCAAAAAGGAATTGAAGTTGGAAATACCTTTAAGTTAGGAACTAAATATGCACAAAGTTTAGGACTACAATTCTTAGACAAGGAACAAAAATTACATCCAGCAATGATGGGATGTTATGGATTCGGATTAGAAAGATGTATGGCAAGTATTGTAGAGCAACATAATGACGAAAATGGGATTGCATGGCCAATTAGTGTAGCACCATATAGTGTAGGTATTGTGATAGTTCAATTAAAAGATGAGTTACAAGTAAGCAAAGCGAATGAATTATATGATGAACTTAAAGCACAAGGTGTGGATGTACTTCTAGACGATAGAGATGAACGTGTAGGAGTTAAGTTCAAGGATATGGAGTTAATAGGAATACCTTTACGTATTACCGTAGGTAAAAGAATCGGAGAAGGTATTGTTGAATTTAATGTAAGAGGACAACAAAAAGAAGAAGTTAGTATACAAGAAGTTGCAAATAAAGTAATAAATTATATAAAAGCTGCGTAAAATAAGAAATAATAACGCTATTTTGCTGTCTTTGTTTCAAAGACAACACACGGCGTTGAAAACTTTTCAAAAAAGCGAATGTAAGTAATTTCATTTTATACTTTCACTAATGAAAAAAATATAGTATAATGTATCATGTACAAAAAAAGAAAGAAGGTAAGACCATGAAAGAAAAATTATATTTAACAGATGATATTGCAATAGTAAACTTTGATTTAGCATATCCAACAAGTTTAGAAGAATTAGTGTCTTCAAATACGCTAAGTAACTTTACAATGAATTATTTAGAATATTTAAATAAAGAAGATAAAGAGTTTTATAACTGGATAGTGAATGGAAAATCAGCTAGAGAAGCAAATGTTGAAGTAGGAAAAGTATTTCGTCAACTAATGGTATTAAAACCAGCGGAAATCGAAAGTTATTATTTAAATGATAAAGATAAACTATTAGCATTCGCTAGTGGATTATACGATTTCTGGAAATGTCACCAAAGATATTCAGTTACTATTAATAGATTCAGTGGAATGAGCACTACGCCATTTGTTGTAGGAGATTCAAACTTTAATGCGACAATTCGTTCAACTTACCGTAAAATAACACAATCAATTATAGGGAAAAAAAATAATGTATACCGTCAGTTACAAGCGGGAACAAATGCAGCTATTGCATGTTTCAACTCTGCACCTAAATTAGGAGCAAAATATAGCTTGTTAAATGAAATTTTATATATTGAATCAGTAATGCTTAGAACACCAATGATTTTACAACCAAAATCAAATAAAAGATCAGGAATGTTTACTGAAGTAAAAGAAAATCCGATTGAAGGATTTGTAGGAAACGCAGATGAATTCTTCTGTTATCCAGCAAAAGTTGGAGCATTATTAATTAATGTATACTTCCACAGAGATTTCATGTCAAGTGGAGCTGCTTTAGCAAACTTATTTGAATTAGCTACACCAGATGAAGTTAAGAAAAAACCTGATGCAATCGTATTGTTTGGTAGTAAAGATGGAAAAAATGAAACAAATTTCTTCTATGATGAAGAAGAAGATATGTATGTAGGATGTATCTCATATGATGAACGTATTGAATACTTTGGATACATGAAAAAAATGACTCTTACGCTACACAACTGTGTAATGATGAGAAGAAATTGGTTGCCAATCCATGGTGCATTCATTAATGTAACGCTTAAAGATGGAAAACGCAAAGGAATCATGCTAATGGGAGATTCTGGAGCTGGAAAATCTGAATCTATTGAAGCTTTAAAAACTGTAGGTAAAGCTGAAATTAAAAATGTTGAAATCGTATTTGATGATATGGGAACAGTTCATGTAGAAGATGGAGTTCCATATGCACAAGGGACAGAAATCGGAGCATTTATTCGATTAGATGATCTAGATGCTGGAACACCTTACCGTGATATGGACCGTTCAATATTCTTTAATCCAGATTCTTCAAATGCACGTGTAATTACACCTGCTGCACCTTATTCAGTAGTTGCGTCAAACCATAAAATTGACTTATTCTGTTATGCAAATAACTATGATACGATTGAAGGAATGCGTAAAATTACAGATGTGAATGAAGCAAAACCTATTTTTATTGAAGGAAAACGTATGGCTAAAGGAACAACACAAGAAGTTGGAATTTCTACAACTTACTTTGCGAATCCATTTGGACCGATGCAGCAACAAGAAATTTGTGATCCAATCATTGATGAAATGTTTGATGCATTATATTCAAACGGAACATATATTGGTGAAATTTTCACTCATTTAGGACTGGATAAAGAAAACCGTTCAGGAATTCATATTGCAGCTAAAGAATTATTAAAATTCATCGAAAAAAATTAAAAATAAAGGTATGTTATGACAAATGTATATATTTTAAATATAATTAATTTATTATAATATACCTATAATAAAGGGTATTGTTGCTCTTATAATAAATAAATGATGAGACTTATTTATGCAAAATAATAGCAAGTTGAAATGCTTGCTTTTATTTTGCTTTTTTTTTTGGTAAAATAAGAACATTAAAGGGGAATACTATGCTCGATTTAAAAATAACAATAAAAGGAATACTATTAACAATCATAAGTTTACTTACCATTGCATTTTCCTTAACTATATTTCAAAACTATTCAAGTTTGAACTATTCACAAAAAAATAAAGTTCCCGAAATTTTTGGAGCTACTTATATGAATTTAAACAATGATTATTTTTATAACTTAAATGAAGAGATAGTTCAACAAATTGAAGCAAAAGAAGATGAATTAATTAGTTTAGATGCATCATCTTCTTTGGATAAACAAATTAGTCAAATGCGTTATTTAATGAATCAAGGGTGTAAAGTAATATTTTTAAGCCCGGTCAATTTAACTGGATTGAATTCAATTATAGAGGAATGTATAGAAAAAGATATTGTAATTATAGTAATAGATTCTTCCATTACTAGTGATTTAGTTAAGTATAGTGTAGTTTCTGATAATTACCAAGCTGGGACATTAATTGGTGAAGAAATTATGGAGACAATGGATAGTTCAAATATATTAGTGTTAGAACATGCAAGTGCGCAATCAGCTATTGATCGTGTTTCAGGTTTTTTAAATACAATCAATAAGGATGAAAACTATCAGGTTGTAGATACTCTTGAAACAGAAGGAAAATTAGAGAAAACAATGTTACTAGTAGAGGATTATATAGCAACAGGTACTGATTTTGATGTTATTATGGCGCTTAATGATGAGGTTGCAATTGGAGCTTTAGCGGCATTAGATAAAGCGAATATAAAAGACGTTAAAGTATATGCAGTAGATGGATCTCCAGAGGCTAAGCAACTAATGCAGAATGGATTGATGGATGGAAGTGTTGCACAATATACAAGTTTGCTTGCTTTAGAGTCTGTAGAATTAGCATATAAAGCACTAGATAATATTAATTTAAATGAAACTCACATTAGTGTCAGTGTAACATTAATTACACCTGAAAATGTGAATGACTTTGATGTTGAAGGGTGGCAATAATATGGTTGAAAATATCCCGTACAAGCAAAGAAATGGAAATTTGTTTTTGATATTAGGTTTGCTGAATGCCTTTATTATCCTATTTATTTCTGGAGTTATCATGCTTTCTTTATACCAGATAATTAATATGAAGCAAGCTCAAGAATTTTTAGAAATAATACAAACATTACCATTTACACCACCATACTCTATTTTGTTTTATTGTATTACGATTATGGTTGTTATTTTTCTAATTATGAAATTTAGATATGAATCAAATTTAGATGAAAGTTTACAATTGTTATTTTTTAGTCTAGAAGTATGTTTAGCAATTCTATTAATGTATATTTTAGGGTTTTCAACAAATGCAATTACATTACTATTAGTTGCAGATGCATTAAATTCGTTTAAAGAAGTAAAGATTAGAAATAGAATCTTAGCATTATTAGTATTTTTATATTTACTAAGTAGTCCAGGATTTCTACATATTTTTGAAAAAATAAGTTTTACTACTTATATGAGTGTTTATAATAGTAACTTTCAAGTTGTAATGCATGGAATTAATACGGCATTGCATACCTTTAATATCATATTGTTTATTGTTTACATGATTTCACTAATTCAAGTAGAGGTAAATGAAGGAAGAAGAGTTAAACAACTGAATTTCCGTTTAAATGCATTGAATTCAAAGTTAAAAGATTTTGCAGATATTAGTGAAAAAATGGGAGAAACGAGAGAAAGAAATAGATTAGCAAGAGAAATACATGATACCTTAGGGCATACACTAACTGGGTTATCGGTTGGAATAGATGCTGCCATTATGATTAATGACGTAGATCAAATAGCTACGAAAAAGCAATTGCAAGTGTTATCAGAAACAGCACGTCAAGGGTTGACTGATGTAAGAAGGTCTGTTAATAAATTAAGGCCAGATGCGCTAGAAAATCACAATTTAAAAGCAGCATTAAAAAAAATGATAATCGACTTTGAGTTGGTATCTAGTGCTTCTATTAACTTTGTTTTTCATTTAGAAGATTTGAAGTTTAGTCTTGAGGAAGAAGAAGTAGTGTATCGAGTTGTTCAAGAAGGGCTAACGAATGCAATAAGGCATGGAAAAGCAGAAAATATAATTATCTCTCTTACGCTAGATAAAGAGAATTTGATTATTCTTATTGAAGATGATGGAATGGGCTGTAGCGATATCAAAGATGGTTTTGGTTTATATCACATGAGAGAGAGAATTGGAAAATTAAATGGTACATTAAGAGTGTATGGACATCAGGGTTTTGTAATCATTGCAGAATTCAAATTGAGAAAGGATTCACAATATGATTAAAATAATAATTGCGGATGATCAAGAACTAATAAGAGAAAGTATGAAAATCATTTTATCAAATGCTAGTGATAACTATGAAGTTATCGATTGTGTCAGTAATGGAAAAGAAGTATTAGAAAGTATTAAAATACAAGTCCCGGATGTTATATTTATGGATATAAGAATGCCAGAAATGGATGGAGTAACTTGTACTCGTTTAGTTAAGGAGGTCTATGATTATATAAATATAATTGTATTAACCACATTTGATGATGAGGAATTTATATACAATTCTATTAAATATGGAGCTAGTGGATATTTATTAAAAGGAGCTAGTGCGAGTGAATTAAACCATGCAATTGACACGGTGATGGAAGGTGGTTCTATTATTGCACCTAGAGCTGCCACTAAAGCATTTAAACTTTTTTCTAATATGGCAAAGCTAGAAAAACAAACGAGTAATACCCTGTTGGAAACAGTAGCGGATATTAGTGATTTAAGTGAAACAGAGTGGAGTGTAATTGAAAAGGTATCTCAGGGGTATTCAAATAAAGAAGTTTCTAATGAACTGTATTTCTCTGAAGGAACTGTAAGAAACTATCTAAGTGTTATTTTAGGAAAGTTACAATTTAGAGACCGTACACAAGTAGCTATCTGGTATATACAAACTGGTGAAGAAATACATAAAAAATGTAAGGAACAACTAGAAAATGAAGATGAGTAAATTAAAGTTTATAGTAATTGGGCTAATTACATTATTAATAATCGCAGTTACATCTTCTTATTACTTGAATGAAAAGGTAGTGTTAACTTTAGGAATCTTTGTCGAAAGTTACTGGGATGTACCAAACGATAACCCGTATGCAGTGTATGATGCTGCAATTGAAAAATTTGAGGAAGAGTACGATGATGTACGAGTAGAATATTATTCAGGCTTTCAAAAAGATGGATACCCAGAGTATATTGCTGAATTAGCATTAGAAGGAAATATGCCGGATGTATTTATGGTTATGAAAGAAGATTTCCCAACGTACTCAGAGATTGGATTGTTGGCTAATTTAGATTACTTTATATCTAGTAATCATATTGATTTAGATGATTCTTTCTATAAAACATCATATCAAGCAGGGATTTATGATGAAATTCAATATGCATTACCATTTGAAAGTGTTCCTACATTTATGGTCGTTAATACTACTTTGTTAGAACAGCATGGATTAGAAATACCAGATGAAACCTGGTCATGGAATGATTTTTATAACTTAAGTGAATCACTTACTATAGATACAAATGGAGATGGAATGATTGATCAATTCGGAAGTTATAATTATACGTGGCAGGAAGCAGCATATACAAAGGGAGCTTCTATCTTTGATGAAATTACGGGTGAAATAAATATAGATACGATTGAGTTTGAAGAATCGATATATTTTGCTAAAAAAATAGCAGATTTAAATAAAAAAAATGCAGTTGATTTTTTAGATTTTGATAAAGGAAAAGTAGCTTTCCAACCGATGAAATATTCGGACTATAGTACGTATAACCCATATCCATATAGTATGAAAAAATACTCGGATTTTGAATGGAATGTAGTTCCTTTGCCATCTCAAAATGGATCAAAGGAGGGATATCTAGTCGATACCTTGTTAATGGGCGTTAGTGCAGAATCTTCGAATAAGGTAGAAGCGTTTGATTTACTAACTATGCTTTGTAATGATGATGAGATTCAAACACTGATTTATACAAACTCACAAGGTGTTTCACCTAAAATATCAGTTACTGAATCTCTTCCGATAAAACAAGATTTAAAAAATAATGAAGCTGCATTTGATGTAAATATTATTCATGATGTAATGTTGAATGGAGCTAATCAATATAAGACAAAAAATTATGAAGAAATTATTTCATTTATGGATACAGAATTGTATCGTATAATGAATAGTAGTGATACAATGATATTAGATTTAGCTTTGTTACAGCAAAAAGTGGTTAATTATATTGATTATTAAATAGAAAGAGGGACCAATGAACCAATTACCAAAATGTCCGCAATGTGGATCAGAGTATACATATGAGGATGGAATACTATTTGTTTGCCCAGAATGTGCTCATGAATGGACAGCAGAATCGATGCAAGAAACGATTGTTGAAATTAAGGATGCAAATGGAAATGTCTTACAAGAGGGTGATAACGTAAGTGTCATTAAAGATTTAAAAGTAAAAGGAAGTTCTTCTTCAATAAAATCAGGAACAAAAGTAAAAAATATAAGATTAGTACCTGATTCAAGTGATGGTCATAATATTGATTGCAAGATCGATGGATTCGGTGCAATGAAATTAAAATCAGAATTCGTAAAGAGGTTATAAAATGAAAAAAAGATGTGCAAAAGAAGCATTACGCTTCATACAAGATGGAATGATCGTAGGATTAGGTGGAGGAAGTACAATTGCTCATTTAGTAGATTTTCTTAAAGAAGCTAATCTAAATGTGAAAATAGTAACACCTTCATTTCAAACAGAACAATTATGTATAGAAAAAGGCTTGTGTGTATTGGCTACTCACAGTGTATCTAGTGTGGATGTCGCATTCGATGGATGTGATGAAGTAGATAGTCACTTTCATGCATTAAAAAGTGGTGGAGGAATTCACACAAGAGAAAAAATCATTGGGAATATGGCTAAGAATTATATTATCTTAGCTGATGAAGTTAAATATGCGAAAGAATTAGCGTTTACTCATCCTGTTGTATTAGAAGTAGTAAAAGATGCATATGCAAGCGTAGTTCAACAAGTGGTTGCACTAGGTGGTAGTGTGCAAATTAGACAAAGTGCCAATAAAGATGGTGGTATCCTTTCTGATCAAGGATTATTAATTGTTGATGCGATGTTTAATCGTGAAAAAGTATTAGATGTTAAACAATTATATGAAGATTTAATTCATATTGTAGGGATTCTAGAAGTCAGTTTATTTATTAACCAAGTAACAAAAGTACTGATAGTTAAAGAAGACAGAGTAGATTTGATTGAGAAATAAGACGACTAGCGATGAATAAAAAAAAGATACACAAGCAATGTGTATCTTTTTCTTTGGTAAATATGCTTGATGGTTGGCTTCCCCCCGTTTCCGTTTTAATTGACTACATTTGTGACGATATATCAACTACCAACAGAAAACTGGTAAGCAACCCGCAATTGACACTCATTGTCTTGCTGTGTTACTTTAGCCTTAGAAACTACTAAATATTATGCAATTACCCAACAACCTGGCGATGAACAAAATTGCGGTGTTGGTTGTGAATCGCTTGCGCTGACCCCTACTCCTGTACCGATTAGTACTGTTAATACTAATACTATCCCTATTATTTTTTTCATATCTCTTCCTCCTATGTGTACGCTTACATATAATACCTTAAACATTACATTTATTGTATTTATTCATATGTTATCAAAAGAATATCGTTATCGATTTTTTAAATTAGAATTAGACATTTGTTATGTAAATGTTTCAATGAATGTATTATATAACTTTCTGTTGTTTGGAGTTTCTAAAATTGAATATAAAGATAACTTAATAATATCGGTAAAATTATTATTGATTTCCAATATGTTTTTATGATTTTTGATAAGAATATGCAACAAAGGGAATAATTTTTCATAAGAAGGATCTAATAAAATTTGAGTTAAAAGGTCGTTTATACATTTGAAGTAAGGCGAGCATAACGGCAAATGAGTATTAATAAGATGTAATGTGAAATTCATTTCGCTTTCTGAAGCTTCATATAGTATAAAACAACCAATAAAGTATGGAGAAATATAGTTAATAATTGCTTCATCCATCGAGATTGCTAACTTACAATTTTCTATGCATTTTTTGTAGTTTCCTTCTTCAAATAATAGGATGATGATATTCATCATAAAAGCTTTTGTATCCTCGTTAATTGTTCCTTTTGGATAACAGTCAAGAGCCTTCTCTAAGTAGGGGATACTTTCATTACTATTCTTTTTAAGACCCAATAAAGCCAATAAATTATAAGTCTTTGCTAGATAATAGTTATTATTCGATCTTTCACAAAGCATTTGTAGCATCTTGCATTCATCGTAAGCGTTTATAAATTTATCGCAACGAATTAAATACACTCCTTTAATATATCTAAAAATAACTCGATTATCATTATACTGTTCAGACAGTTTAATGATTTCTAAAGAGTATTCTATTTTAATATTTTCTCTACTATAATATTGATAGGCGATAGTTACAATAATAGGTTTTAATTGTGCTGGGACTACATCTAACAAGGATATATACTTATCAATTAAATCTTGGTGGTATTCATTTAATATGTAATAATCGTGAATTAATAAATACATTTCACTAATTTCGTGATAAATGATAGTATTATCTATCCTGTTTAACACTTTCATAGCTTTAGTTAGTGTACTCGCTATTTTTTCAGAACGATTGTATTCGACGTTGTCTAAAAGTTGTATATTTAACTTATTTATAATGTTACTTAATTCTTTATCATATGAATACTTCATACTTAAATTATCTAGGAATCCAAGATACATATCATCAAGTGCGATAAACGACTTACTTCTAATTCTTACATAATAAGAAGGGCTACAAATATAGTCATCATAATCGTCAATAATAAAGTTGGCTATTTTGAATCTATCATCCGTTATTTCTTTTTGTACACGATAGTATTCAATAAAGACACATATAATGATTTTGTCTTCTCTTCTGATGTTACATATCATAATGATCTCCTAATCACATCTTTTATTGTGAGCTCAAATCTAACATATTGTCTTTTGAGTTTTGTTTTACGATTTAAAATTCTTGCATATGCATAAAGTAATAATATTAGTGAGCTATTTTCGTTAAAGTATTTACATAAAAATAATACTTTACCATTTAAATATCCAAATTTACTCGGTGTTGAAATAGGGCGGTTATGCTGTACATATAAACTTTGAATTCGTGTGATTAATTTGTGGTCTGTTTTTTCTAATAAACGCTCGTCCATCTCAACGTCTAATATCATAGTTAATAACACTCCATATGGGTATACATATGCTTTTAGTTCGTGAAAGTGAATTAAATGATTTAGAATGACGCTAAGTGCTTCTTCATATTTTTTGATTTTTATATAAGTTGCTACTTGACCCAAATAACATAGGAACGTATACATTTCATCTTGCTTGTAAGTAGTAACATCCTCTATGATTTCATTGAATTCACATATGGAACGTGCGGGTTCATAAGTAGCATATGAAATCGCATCTATAATTCTATATCGTACATGATGTAAATGATATGAGTTATCGTTTATATCTAATTTATGAAATGAACTAATGTCATGTGATTGTAGAAACAATTCTTGACTTTGGTAATATAAACAAGAGTAGATATCTATCATAATATGGTGCACATCGTCACGATACATTAACAGATACAACGGTTTAAAATGCATAACTGATGCATGTTTAAATGCATTCTCTAAAGTAATATGAAAATGTACGATATACATTTCATTCGATAAAAAACACATTGTATTAAATGTATGTTTATCAAAGATGATAGCTTTATTGTCTATAAAGTGAGCCTTTAAGTGACAAGCATATTTGTGATATTGATACATTATCAAATGTGATTTATTAGCGTTGGTTATTTCTAAAATCTTTAACACACAGGCTTCTATTTCCTTCGAGTTTCCATAGGTGATTTGTTCTAATAGGTTTTTATATTCGATTTCTAGTATTGTGAAATCAAATAAATAATTTAAATGCATCTGATAATGGTTCAGTAATTTTAAGAGAGTAAAGGAATATTCAGTTAGTCCTCTCTCGATTCTAGATAATGTATATAGAGTACATATATCTGATACGAATACATCTTGGTTTAGTCCTATTGTATTTCTGTAGTTTTTTAAGCATATCCCTATAAATTTATTGTTGAAATGATTCATATGTTCACCCTACACACTAAGTGCACCTTTCTTTTTAAATATAATTGTTTATTAAATGTTGATTTAATTTGATAAGGTCATTGTACCATATTTTATACGATGATATGGTTTTTGTAAGAGTTATGAATGGTTTTATATCATAATTATAGGTGCTTTTCTATGAATAACATAGAACTGAAATAAAAGAAACATAGATAATTGTAAATTGCTTAAAATCGAATAAAAAGGTTGTTAAAAAAATCGTGTTTAGTTATACTTAATAAAGTATGTACATGGAGGTAATCTAATGATTAAAGTATTAATTGGTGGTATAGCCGTAGGTTTGGCTAATATTATACCTGGAGTAAGTGGTGGAACCATGATGGTTGTACTAGGATTGTTTAATAGAGTAATGGATGCGATTAGTGGACTTTTCACTAAAGGCAATAAAAATTTAAAACAGGATATCACGTTTTTATTAGTATTAGCAATAGGAGCCTTAATTGGGTTAGTTGTATTTGCTAATTTATTAGAAGTGTTATTTGTAGATTATCCTACACAAACCTTATTTTGTTTTGTTGGAATGGTAGCATTTTCAATTCCTTCATTAAAGAAAAAAGAAATGAAAGAAGATAAATTTGCGATAATTCCTTTTGCGGTAGGATGTTTAATTATTTTTGGTATTGCATTCTTTGCACCTGAACAAGGGGATCTAGTAGTAAGTGAATTCCCTAGTATTACAGCACCATACCTTTTATTAATGGTATGCTTAGGATTGATTGCAGGTGGTGCAATGTTTATACCTGGAGTAAGTGGTAGTATGATTTTATTAATTATAGGTAAATACTATTTATTTAAATCATTAGTTGCTAACTTAACTAGTTTTGAATTGAATGTGGTAGTACCACTAATGTTTATGGGAGTTGGGATTTTAGCAGGTATCGCAATTAGTTCTAAAATTACTGGATATTTCTTAAAAGCAAATCATGGAACAACGATGAATCTAATTCTTGGATTAGTTGTTGCTAGTAGTGTAGTTTTAATTCCATTGAATGTAACTTATGATATGTTTATGATTATTACTTGCGCTATTGCGTTAGTATTTGGTGGAATTATTGTCTTATTATTAGAAAAAATAGCGTAGAATAAGTAATTATGATGCTTAAACATAAAGTTATATTAGGAAGATTCTCTTTTAATATCTTTATGTGACTATACAAGTACTACCTTAACCTGAAAAGGAGCAGACAGTACTTATAAATCAATAGAAGTCCCACTAGTGAATACACTTGGTGGGGCTTTTGTTGTATCTAGAACATACAATAAGGGATTATGATGGTCTTAATTGAAGTGTTGGATGACTTAGGATATTAATGAGCAAAACGTTTGATTAAGAAATATATATAAGAGTATAATAATAACGGGAGGATACGAATATGGAAAATAAAGAAAAAGTATTAACTGCAATGAAGCAAGCAGGAGAACCACTGAATGCAGGTAAAATAGCTGAACTTAGTGGAGTTGAGCGTAAAGAGGTCGATAAAGCAATGAAAGCATTAAAGGCTGAAGGAGCAATCGTTTCTCCTGTACGTTGTAAATGGGAAGCTGCAGAATAATAGAACTATAATAAACTAAGGGGGATTGCACATACTAGGTGTACTCATCTCTTTTTTTTTTGATTATTCAAATTCATTAGATTTGAATTTGGAAAGGGACGATTGCATTACATAATGAACGGAGGTAATTTATGATTACTATATTTAATCAAAAAGAATTATGCGTCACATTCTCTGGTGCAAAACAAGCAGAGATACGAAAGATATTAAATGCTAATCAAATACACTATAAAATTAGGTGTATTAGTAGAAGAAAGTCCTTTATCTTTACTAAAAAGAAAATAAAAGATACGAATCAACATATTGATTTGATGTATCAATATGTATTTTATGTTAAAAAAAGCAATTATGAAGTAGCAAGTGGGTTAATCAAAAGATAAGAAATAAACGAAATTAGAGTATCATTTCCAAACAAGTAATGATGCTTTTTTGTCACATTAACTAGGCATTCGCATATGGTAGTACATGGAGGTAATTTATGTGTGGTATTGCCGGAATAGTGAATTATAAAAAGAATATAGTTGAAGAAAGAAGTGTGATAGAGGAGATGCGAGCAACAATGTTGCATCGTGGACCTGATGCACAAGGATGCTTCATCGATATGCATGTTAGTTTAATGCATGCGAGATTAAGTATTATGGATCCTGAAAAAGGGAAACAACCAATGTATTACCAAAACTATGTATTGAGTTACAATGGAGAATTATATGGATTTCAATCATTAAAGGATGAATTAATTAGTCTTGGATATACATTTGAAACTTCATGTGATAGTGAAGTGTTATTAAAAGGGTATGTACAATTCAAAGAAAAAATATTAGATAAAATTAATGGAATATTTGCATTTGCGGTATGGAATACAAAAGATAATACGTTATTCATCGCAAGAGATAGATTGGGTGTAAAACCATTATTCTATTCTAAAGTGAAAGATTACTTCCTGTTTGCTAGTGAGATTAAGACATTATTGGCTCACCCTAGTGTGGAGCCAGTGATGGATATGGAAGGATTAAAGCAATTGCTTTTAATCGGACCTGCTAGAGAACAAGGAGATTGTGCCATTCGAGATATTTATGAAATTAAACCAGGAGAATATGCAATCATCAATGATAAAGGCATGGATATACAAACGTATTGGTGTTTAAAAGCAACGAAACATCCTGATAATTTACAACAAACAACGAAAAAGGTACATGACCTAATTGTAGAATGTACAAACGATCAATTGGAAAGTGATGTAGGAATATGTAGTTTCTTATCTGGAGGATTAGATTCGAGTATCTTAAGTAAAATAGCAGCAGATAAATATAAAAATTTAGAAACATTCTCAGTTGAATATGAAGGAAATGAAGACTACTTTACAAAAAGTGTATTCCAACCAAATAGAGACAATGATTTTATTGAGATGATGTCAGAAGCAATCCATTCTAAGCATACGCAATTTGTTGTTTCACAAGCTGAAATAGTTGATGAGTTATACAATGCAACTATCGCTAAGGATTTGCCAGGAATGGCTGAAGTTGATTCTAGCTTGCTTTGGTTTGCCAAACAAGTGAAGCAATATAAAAGCGTTGCATTAAGTGGTGAAGGAGCAGATGAAATATTTGGAGGATACCCATGGTATTATAATGATAATGTGTTATATCGTGATACATTCCCATGGACAAGTGATATTAATATACGATTATCTTGTGTAAAAGATGGATTGTTGAGTATGCCTCAAAACTATATTGATCAAAAATACTATACATGTATCAAAGATGTACCGTTTTTAGACACTGATAGTGCGAAAGATAGAAGAATGAGAGAAATGTTTTACTTGAATATGAGATACTTTATGCAAACCTTATTAGAAAGAAAAGATAGAATGACGATGCATCACGCCCTTGAGGTACGAGTACCGTTTTTAGATTATCGTTTGGTAGAGTATGCGTTTAATATGCCTTGGCGCTATAAATCATTGAATGGTAGAGAAAAAGGTATTTTAAGAGAAGCGTTTAAAGATGAATTACCAGAAGAGATAGCGAAACGTAAGAAAAGTCCTTATCCAAAAAGTCATCATCCAGAATATACGAATAAAGTAGTAAATAAACTAAGAGAAATATTGATTACTGATTGTTTATTGAGTCAAATATTAGATGTAGAAAAAGTAGAAAAACTAATTCAAAATGTGGATCATGTAGAAACACCATGGTATGGACAACTAATGAAAGGCCCACAAATACTAGCGTATTTTATTCAAATGCATTACTTTTTTGAGAATCACAAAATACAACTTATGAAAACTAACAATTAATTTTGTTAGTTTTTTTTGTGGAAACAGTGTTTTTTTGTTTATCTTTCCAGAGATGTTTTGTATAATAAGGGGTGAACGTGAGGTAACTATGAAAATATTTGCAAGTGACTATGATGGAACCATTAAAATTGATGGCAAAGTTTCATTAGAGAATATAGAAAAATTAAAAAAATGGAAAGAGGAAGGGAATCACTTTGGTATTGTTACTGGTAGAAGTAGCGAATCAATGTTTTCAGAAATTTCAACTTTTGGATATGAATTAGACTTTTTAGTTTGTAATAACGGAGGAGTCATTTATGATGGGAATAAAAATTTATTAAAATCATTTGAAATCAATTTTGAAGTATCGTTGGAATTGATGGAAGAAATTAAGCAGATGGATGTAAATTGCTTTGTGTTGAATGATGGATATTATCGTGCTAGATATGTCGTTAATGATACTAACGATGATTTCAAATATGGAGACTATAGTAGTGAACATACGATTGAAGAGATATTAGAAAAGAAAAAAGTGTGTCAAATTGTGATATCAGTAAATGATGATGAATATGCTAAGCAAATAGCAGGACATATAAACACTATATATAAAGGTAAAGTAGAAGCGTATCCAAATGTAAATTGTGTAGATGTTGTACCATATCAAGTAAGTAAAGCAACAGGTGTTCGTTTTATTCAAGAGTATTTTGGGTATAATAAGGAAGATATATATGTAATGGGAGATGCGTTGAATGATGCATCGATGTTAGATGCTTTTCAAGGATGCACCCTTACACACGGGTTTGATGAATTAAAAAAAGAGGGTACCATGGTTTGTGATGATGTTGCTGGCTATTTAAAGGAATTATTAAAATAAAAAAGGTAAGGCATATGATATAATACAATCAGGAAGGGGTGTTATTTTATGATAAATTATCTAACATTAAGTAACCTATATCAAGTAATAGTATTTATTTTAGACGTTGGGCTTGTTGCACTAACTATTTATTTTTGCTTGAAAATAGTAGAAAATAATACACGAACAATTCAAATTTTTAAAGGAATATTATTTATATTTATATTGAATGGATTAGCTCAAATTATTGGACTAAAAACAATTGAGTATTTCACTTCGCAATTTTTAAATTGGGGGGTGCTAGCAGTATTCATTATATTCCAACCAGAAATAAGATCATTGTTGGAGAAACTTGGTAAAACTACGGTATTCTCTAGAATGGCTGCACTTACAAATAATGAAAAAGAATTTGTTGTTGAAGAACTAGTGAAAGCGAGTGAGGCTTTGTCTAAGGCAAAAACCGGAGCTATTATTTCTATTGAACAAAATCAATCTTTGAGTGATTTTATTAAAACAGGAACGGCATTAAATTCCGTTGTTTCTAGTGAAATATTAGGGTCTATCTTTCAGTATGGAACACCGTTGCATGATGGTGCGGTAATTATACAAGGAGATCGAATCGCATGTGCGAGTGCTTATTTCCCACCTACGATAAAAGATTTTCCATCAAGTTATGGAGCTCGTCATAGAGCAAGTGTAGGAATTAGTGAAATAAGTGATTGTATTACTATTGTAATATCTGAGGAGAGTGGGAAAATTTCTATCGCTCGTGGAGGGTTACTAACCACCCTAAACATAGGTGAACTTAAAGAATACTTATCGAATTCTATCTGTTTAATTGAAACAGAAGAAAAAAAAGACGGAAAAGAACATAAAACAGAGCACAGATTGAAAATGAACTTTTCAAGTCGTAAATCTAAAAAACAAGCAAAAGGGAAACAAGCAAAAGTTGATGATCGAATCAATGCAAGTGAAGTAGTCGCTTTTAATGTGAAAAAGAATGTGAAACGAGGTGAAAATGATGAAGAGGCGTAATGAGAAAAAATCGTTAGATTCTGAAAACAAATTAGAATTGGCAAAAACTATTGCTGAAACATCTGAGTCATTAAAAAAAACCTATACAAATATTGAAAATGGATTTGTTAGAGGATTTAAAAAACTGTCTACATGGGTTGATTACATTATATTTAATCAACGCTTTGCTAGATTAGTTGCAGTGTTACTAGCATTGTTTTTATATTTAGTAATTAACGGAGAAAATACAGGTGTATTTACTACCAAAATGCAGCAATCAATAAGCTTAGAAGGCATCAGTGTCATTAGTAATGTTAGTGAGAGCGTATATGAAGTAGAGGGATTACCTGAAACTGTAGACGTTATAGTTCGAGGTGAGAGCGGTGACGTTCAATTTGCATCGCAACAAAAGGCTTCGTTACAAGTATTAGCAGACTTAGAGTCGTTTGGAGAAGGAACTTATGAAGTAACTTTTCAGCCTGTTAACTTTTCAGATGATGTAGAAGTTACTATTGAACCAAGTAAAGCAGTAGTTAGTGTGAAAAAGAAATTAGCGAATACGTTTACTATTGGTCATGATTATATAAATACAGATAAGATGGATAAAAGTTATTCGCTATCTACTCCAGTATTTTCACAAACTGAAGTAATTGTGAAAGCTAGTGAAGAAACGCTATCACAAGTTGCGTTCGTGAAGGCTCTTATAAATTTAGACGGAGTAAAAGCCGATTTTGTTCAAGAATGTACACTTGTTGCCTATGATCAAAGCGGTGATCGTATTGACGTGGATATACTACCCAAGACTGTAGGTGCTACGGTTGAAGTAACACAACCAAGTAAAGAAGTTCCGATTGTTATAAAAAGTACAGGTGTAATGAGTGATGAATATGCGATTGAAAGTTATGAACTTGACAATGAAACGATGACAATTTATGCAACAGAAGAAGTACTAGATACTATTGAAGAAGTGGTTATAGAAGTTCCAGTGAATAAAATAACTACAGATACAGTAATAACAATGCCAATTATGTTACCTCCAGGGGTAACTAGTGGAAGTATAAGTAAGGTATCGATTATTTTAAAAGTAGGGAAATCAGAAGAAGTTACGTTAGAGAATGTGAAAGTAACACCTATTAATGTAAATTCGAATTTTGTCGTTTCTTTTGTGGAAGAAAATTCGATTGATGTATTAGTAAACGCTAGTAAGAATATAATAGATTTTATTAGCGCAACAGATTTAGACATTGTTATTGATTTAGCTGAATATGATAAAGCGGGAGTATATTCTATTCCGTTATCAATGGTACCAAAAGTACAGTTCGTACATTTTGCGTTATTAAATAATACAATACAAATAAAATTAGAGGAGAAATAATATGGGAAAATATTTTGGAACAGATGGTGTTAGAGGAAAAGCAAATAGCGTTCTAACAGTAGATATGGCAGTTAAGATTGGTAAGTATATTGGGAATTATTATTCAAAAGAAGGTCGTCATGCTCGTATCGCAATTGGAAAAGACACAAGACTATCAAGTGATATGTTTGAATCAGCAATTATTGCTGGTGCAACAAGCACAGGTGCAAATGTTTATGTAGTAGGTACTTGTCCAACACCTTGTATTTCTTATTTAATAAACAAAGATAATTTTGACTGTGGAGTAATGATTTCGGCTTCACATAATCCTTACTATGATAATGGAATTAAATTATTTAATAGTGATGGGAAGAAAATGGAAGAGTCAATAATTGAATTAATAGAGGCATACATGGATGATAAAGTTGAAATAGAGTATGCGATGAATGAAATGATTGGTACGTATATTGATTATAAAGATTCTTTAAGTTTATATGAAAACTGGCTTAAAAATTTAGTGGATTGTGACTTAACAGGAATGCATATTGCATTAGACTTATCTAATGGGAGTGCTACAAGTTGTGCAAAAGATACACTTAAAGATTTAGGTGCTAAAGTAAAAGTAATTCATTCGAATCCAGATGGAATAAACATCAACACAAATTGTGGATCTACACATCCAGAAGACTTACAAGAGTTAATGCGTACTGGTAAATATGATGTAGGATTTGCGTTTGATGGAGATGCGGACCGATTAATTGCTGTTGATGAAACAGGTGAGTTATTCGATGGAGATCACATCTTATACGCATGTGGAAACTTCTACGCAAGTAGAGGAGAATTAAATAAAAATACAATTGTAACTACAATTATGGCAAACTTAGGTTTTTATAAAGCAATGGAACGTGCTGGAATAAACACTGCACAAACTGCTGTCGGTGATAAATATGTATTTGAATGTATGGAAAACAATGATTATTCAATTGGTGGAGAACAATCAGGCCATATTATCTTTAAAAAACATGCAGTAACAGGTGATGGATTATTGAGTGCTCTTAAATTACTAGAAATTATGACACATACAAAAAAAACATTAGGACAATTAAAGCAAGGATTAGATATTTATCCACAGCTATTAGTTAATGTTCGTGTTCATGATAAAGATAGTACAATGAGCAATGAGAATGTATTAGCTAAAGTAGATGAAGTAAAAGAAATGCTAGGGGATAATGGTAGAATCTTAGTAAGAACGAGTGGAACAGAACCTTTAATTAGAGTAATGGTTGAGGCTGATGCAGATGAAACTTGTCACAAATATGTATATGAAGTAATTGATGTAATTAAAGAAGAAGGATTAAGCATAGAATAAGGGTAAAAAAACATTCGAAAGAATGTTTTTATTCTAGGAGGAAACATGGATAATAACAAAGAGAATACAAGGAAAATACTAACAAGTATAAGTATTTTGTTTATCGTTGCATTAGCGATATTTAAATATGATGTGTTAGTAGAAGCGTTGAGATATGTATTTCAATTAGTATCTCCGTTTCTATTAGGGATGGCAATCGCATTTATTTTCAATATACCAATGAGTATTATAGAAGAAAAAATATTAGACAATATATTTCATATGAGAAAAGGACGACGAGTAGTAGCTTACTTACTAACTTTAATTGTAAGTATCGTTGTATTTGCATTTGTCTTATTATTGGTGATACCAGAATTAGTGGATACCATTGCCTCTATATTCGATATGCTACCAGGTTCTTTTGAGGAACTAAAAGAATGGTTATCTATTATGTTTAGTAGCTATCCTAGTCTAGTGGAAGATATCAAATCGCTTACGATAGATGCTCAGGCGATAGAAACAGAAATGTTGGCATTTATACAATCAAGTGGACTAGCTTATCTAAGTAGTGGCGTAGATGTATTTTCTAAAATGATTGGTGCATTAGCAAATTTCTTTATTGCTTTTGTGTTCTCTATCTACTTATTACTTCAAAAGGAAGTGTTAGTGAGACAAATTTACTCGCTATTGAAAGTAACATTACCGAATCAAAAGGTATCAAAAATTTCTTATGTCTATACCTTAAGTGTATCAACATTTAAAAAGTTTTTTACAGGACAATTTCTTGAAGCCTTGATTTTAGGAGGATTATTCTTTATCTCAATGAGTATTTTAAGATTACCTTACGCATTGTTGATATCAATTCTTATTTCAGTAACTGCGTTAGTACCAATTTTTGGTGCTTTCTTAGGATGTATAATTGGAATATTATTAATTGTTGTGGTGAATCCAACATCTGCACTTATCTTCTTAGTGTTGTTTTTAGTTCTTCAGCAACTGGAAGGTAATTTAATTTATCCTCAAGTTGTTGGAGGTTCGATAGGACTACCTTCTATTTGGGTATTTGTTGCCGTAACTTTAGGAGCATCAATTATGGGTGTAGTAGGTATGATATTGTTTATTCCTATCTCATCAATTATCTATGCATTGTTGAAAGAATTTGTCGCATCACGCTCAAAGAGCTAGACAATAATCAAGTTCATAAAAAAATCAGAAAAAGATAGCATAGTTTGTTTTATAAATGTATAAAAATTTGTTACAATATAATAAAGAAGGTGACCTTATGAAAAAAGTAATTTGCATCGTTGAAGATGAAAAAGATTTAAATGAATTAGTAAAGAGATATTTAGAAAAAGAAGGCTATGAAGTTAGAGGATATCTGACATATGAAAGTGCGTTAGCACATATTAATGATGATGACGTTCATTTATGGGTGTTAGATATAATGTTAGATGATAAGAGTGGTTTCGACTTAATTGAAGAAATTAGAGCTAGAGGATCTACAATTCCTGTAATATTCATGAGTGCTCGAGACAAAGAGTTTGATCGTATTATCGGACTAGAAAAAGGTAGTGATGACTATATTACGAAGCCATTCTCTCCCAAAGAATTAGTATTGCGTATAAATAATATTATTAAACGTACTTACAAAGAAAGTAATCGTATCGTAGTGGACGGATATGAATTAGATGAAGGACAACGTAAAGTATTCTCAGGTAATGAAGAAATTGATTTAACTACGAAAGAATTCGATTTAATTATGATGTTTATTCGTAATAAAGGAATCGCATTTTCAAGAGAGAAAATCTTAGAGAGCGTATGGGAAGATAATTATTTTGGAAGTGATCGTGTTGTTGATGACACATTGCGTCGTTTAAGAAAAAAATTACCAAAACTTAATATTCATACAATCTACGGTTATGGGTATCGATTAGGATAATGCGTAAATTAAATAATTGGATTAAAAAACAATCTTTATCACAACAATTATTTACCTTGATATTTGCTTTTATTACATTCTTTTGTTTATTTTTCTTTATCTATATAGGAGAAAGTATATCTACTTATACAGATGAACAAATGTACTCGATTCTTGGACAATACCAAAGTAATTTAAGTGTGTTTTATGATAAGAATGTAGAAATGCAAGATATTGAGACCGAAGATAATGGTATTCATGATCTAAGCGATTTAGTAGTAGATAATAATCGTGATATTTTAACGTATTATCATATCCTTAATGAAGATAGCGAAATTGAAGATGTATTTAGTTTAAATCATGAATTAAATCCAAAGTTAGTAAAAGAAATGGAAGAAAATTTAGTACGTTATGCAAAATTTGAAACCGTGGTTGATTCTGGATTGAGTGGGAAGTTTCAATATAAAGGAGACAGCCAGTATACATACTATATAATGAGTGAAATTGATGAAGGAATTTTCTTAACTAATATTATGAACTCAGACTACGCACTTGCTTTTAAGAATGACTTAATTAGTAGTGTAGTAGATATTACCGTGTTTGTAGTTGGGATATTCTTTATTATATTAATGTTTTGGGTAGGGGCAATTATTAGACCTCTAAATCAAATAAGAGTATATATAGAAAAAATAAAAATGGGAAAAGAAGCCACTTTAAACATTAATCGAGAAGATGAAATTGGAGAAGTTGCAAAAGCGTTGATCACGATGAGAGAAGAATTGTTACGACAAGAAAAAATAAAAGAAGAAATGATTCATAATATTTCTCATGATTTGAAGACACCGATTGCTACCATTAAATCTTATGGTGAAAGTATTAATGATGGTATCTATCCATATGATACTTTAGAGAAGAGCGTAAATGTTATTATTGATAATGCAGAACGCTTAGAAAAAAAAGTACACAGTTTACTATTCTTAAATAGAGTGGAATACTTATTAAACTCTGAAGTAGAAGAAACGGTATGCGATATGAAAGAAGTAGTTAGAACCGTGGTATTAAATACAAAAGTAATACGACCAGAAATAGAAATAGAAACCAATTTGACTTCAACAATCTTTAAAGGTGGAGAAGAAGCTTGGCGTGTGGCAGTTGAAAACATTTTAGAAAATGCACTTAGATATGCAGAAACACAAATAGTGATTACACTAGATGTAGATCAACTATGTATCTTTAACGATGGTGAACCATTGGATGAATCTAGCATTAGTACTATGTTCAAAGCTTATGAAAAAGGAAGTAAAGGACAATTTGGATTAGGTTTATCAATAGTTAAAAAAGTAGCTAGTTCGAATAAGTATAGAGTGACTGCTGAAAATGTAGAGTATGGTGGAGTAATCTTTAAAATAATGAAGTAAGACTTAATGTAACACATTAAGTCTTTTTTTATGTTATAAATCCAAACTGCAACTCATATACTTAATTAGGTGATAGAGTGAAAATAGAAGATATTAAGGTACACGTAAGTGGAGAAGGTAATGGTTTGATTTTATTACATGGCTGGGGTCAATCGCATCAAGATTTACTTCCTATCTATGACTATTTCAAATCAAACTATAGAGTGCTAAGTTTAGATGTATTAGGATTTAATGAAAATAAGGATATAGAACAGTCGTATACCATAGCGCAATATGCCCATATCATTTATGAACTTACCATAAAATATGGACTGGAAAATTGTAGTATTATAGGGCATTCATTCGGAGCTAGAATAGCGTTTTATTTTGCATCTATGTATCCATGCTCAATGCTTCTATTAACAGGAGCAGCAGGAATTAAGCCAAAAAGAACCTGTTCGTATTATTATCGTGTATATATGTATAAGATGAAAAAGAAATTGCATTTAAATACGAGGAACATGGGAAGTGTAGATTATCAAAATACGAGTGGGTATTTAAAAGAGACCCTTGTGAAATGTGTAAATGAGGATTTAAGTCCAATGATCCAAAAAGTAGGGTGTCCCATATTGTTGATTTGGGGAGAACACGATGATCAAACTCCGTTGTATATGGCGCATAAAATAGTTGAAATAAATGATAAGGCAGAACTTATCGTCTTTAAAGAGGATGACCATTTTGCGATTTATCATCAAATGCCTCGATTTATTAGAGTTTGTGAATATGCACTTAAGGAGGTAAATAAATGATTTTTTTATGTACTATATTGTTTATAACGTATCGCTTATTAAGTATGCAAAAAGATATGAGAATACTTCAGTTGAATCATTATCATAATGATCGATTTTTTCCCTATATGTTGAAAGGGATGAAGCTACAAGAGTTTATCATTAATGTTCTTGTTCATTCTCCGTTTTTGTTGTTATTGTTTACACAGCAACAATTCGAATTATTTGTATTGATGCTTTTTGTCTATATTTACGTCTTAAATAAATATATGATTTCGTATCATTTGTATACCCTTAAAATAACAAACCGAGTAAAACGTCTAGGAGGAACAATCAGTATTCTATATTGTTTGTTTATCCTATGTTTTTATCAAGCAGAGTTATTTATTATTTATTTATTGATGCTTATGTTTTTTGATAAAGAAGTTATTTATATCGCAAATTGTATTAATCGACCTATTGAAAATAAGGTAAGACTATATTACATTAATGAAGCGAAAAAAATAGTAGAAGAACATCGCAAACTAATTAAGATTACAACGATTGGTAGCTATGGGAAAACGAGTACTAAAAACTTTATTTACAGTTTATTGTGTCGTCATAAATATACGCTTAAGAGTGATGGTTCCTATAATAATTTAATGGGAAATACCATCACTATACGCAAACACCTAAAGCCGATACATGAGGTACTTGTTTGTGAAATGGGTAGTGATCATGTAGGTGAAATAAAAGAATTGATGAATTTTATTGAACCTCAGTATGTGGTATTGACTAGTATTGGGAATCAACACTTAGAAACATTTAAAACACAGCATAATATCATAAAAGAAAAAACATCGTGTTTATATGAAATGAAGGAAAATGATGTTGCCTTCTTGAATGTTGATGATTTGTATATATATGAGAATAAGGATAGAGGAGTATGTAAAAAAATAACGTTTGGACAGCATGTAAGTGCTGATTATCGATTAATGAATTATGAATTCAACAACAGTGGTGCTTGCTTTAGTATTAAATTTAAGCAAGAAATCATTCTTTTTGAAACAAGTCTTTTAGGATACTTCAATATTATGAATTTAGTAGCGAGTATAAGTGTAGCTCATCATCTTGGGGTTAACTTTAAAGAGATACAACAACTTATTCCTATGATTGAACCAGTAACGCATCGCTTAGAGATGATTAAGAAAAAGAGATACACATTAATAGACAATGCATTTAACTCGAATGAGAAGAGTTTTCATAATTCATTGGATATACTACAACGTATGAATCAGCGCACAATTTTGATAACACCTGGACTAATTGATTTAAAATACAATGATCAAATCAATGAAGACTTATTATGTGAAGCATGTACCAAGGTGGATGAAATAGTACTTGTAGGATATTTAAATAGAGAAGCAATGTTGAAGGGAATCAATAAAGGGTCATGTAAATGCTTTAAAGTAGTAGATACGATGGAACTTGCATTGCGTTATGTAGAACTTATAAAAGAAGAGAATTATGTAGTACTCATTGAAAATGACATACCTAAAGAAGTAATGAATGTACTATAAAGAGAGGGAACTATGATAAAAAAAATAGCTGTTGTATTTGGCGGCAATAGCTGCGAGCATGAAATAAGTATAATAAGTGCGTTACAAGTTCTTCATGTATTGAAAGAAAAGTATGAAGTAACCCCAATATATATAAGTAAAACAAATGAATTTTATTCAAGTGATTTAATGATGGATATATCATACTTTAATAAAGAAACAATGTTTAATGTGAAAGATAAAGTAACCTTAGACCAAACAGGGAATAGACTTGTGATTAAAAAGAAATTTAAGAAAGTAACTATAGATATGGTGGTTCCTATCATGCATGGAACCAATGGAGAAGATGGAGCTATTCAAGGTTTTTTAAGTATCCTTAATGTACCTTATGTTGGAAATAGTATTAGTTCAAGTGCGTTAGCTCAATCGAAGATACTAAGTAAAAAAATATTAGATGTACACCATATTCCTCAATTAGATTATAAAATCATTAGTAATGAATACATGAACAATGATATTTATCCATGTATTATTAAACCAGATCATCTAGGGAGTAGCATTGGGATACAAGTAGTTCTCAATGAAAATGAATATAAAGTCGCAGCTTCAAAAGCACTAAGATATGATCCTAATTGTATCATTGAGCCATATATTATTGACTTCACTGAAATCAATTGTAGTGTGTTAAAGAAAGATGGAAAAATCCAGTGTTCAAACTTAGAAGAAGTATCTCATAATGATGATATACTATCCTTTCATGATAAGTATGAAGCAGCGAATAAAACAGGAAATACACAACGAAATATCACACCTACGTTAAGTGCAACACAGGAACAAACGATATATGCGATAAGTGAAGAAATCTATGAAGCCTTCGATTTTAGTAGTGTTATTCGTATTGATTTTATGATTATTGATAATGAGGTATATGTAAATGAGATCAATAGTATTCCAGGTAGTTTTGCATACTATTTATGGGATATGACCTTTATTGAATTACTAGATATTGAGATCCATGAAGCAATTCGAGAATACATGAGAAAAGAAACACTGACGTTAAGTTTTAATAGTAATGTGTTATGTTCTTCTAATGGAATAAAAAAATAAGAATTGTTTGTATAAACCATAATTATTTACCCATACTATTATTGTAATGGAGGTGTAATTATGCAAAAATATCATTCAGGTGAAAACTGCCCTAAAACAGGGAAGTACAGTGAATACGATTCTAATGACAAAGTGTACAACAAAGACATTGATGTAGAAAAGGGACAACGTTTCCCACCGACTCATGAAGCGAATTGTTACTTTAAAGTACAAAAATAGAGGCTAACTCGCTATATTAAAAGGGGTTAGCCCCTTTTTTTTCATGCGTGAAAAAGATATAATATAAGAATAACAAGGAGGATTTATCATGAGCACACCACATATTGAAGCAAATAAAAATGAAATAGCTAACGTAGTGTTAATGGCAGGAGATCCATTGAGAGCTAAATTTATCGCAGATACGTATTTAGATAATGTAAGACAAGTAAATAGAGTTAGAAATATGTTCGCATATACAGGAACATATAAAGGCAAAGAAGTGAGTGTAATGGGGAGTGGTATGGGAATGCCAAGTATTGGAATCTATTCCTATGAATTATATACTCAATATGATGTAGAAGTAATTATCAGGGTAGGAACTTGTGGAAGTTATATAAAAGAAGCAGAAGTATATGACTTAATTTTAGTGAGTAGCGCATATAGTGAAAGTAGCTTTGCATATGTTCAAAACAAAGAGAAAAGAGATATTTTATACCCAAGTGTTGAAGTGAATAATAAATTAAGGGATGTAGCCACGCATTTGAACTATCCGTTATTAGAGGGATGTATTCATTCTACTGATGTATTTTATGTAGATGGACCAAGTGATTATTATAAACAATTAAGAAGTGAGAAGGGGTGTATTGCAGTAGAGATGGAAAGTTTTGCATTGTTTCACAACGCGAATGTGTTGAATAAAAAAGCAGCTTGTATCTTAAGTGTATCCGACAACTTTGAGACTAAATCTAATGTATGTAGTGAAGATAGGGAGTTGTCTCTAACGAAGATGATGGAAGTAGCATTAGGATATATACATGAATAGTGAGAATTTGATTAGCTGGTATTTAGAAAATAAAAGAGAGTTACCTTGGAGGAATACGTCAAATCCATATCATATATGGATTTCAGAAATTATGCTTCAACAAACTAAAGTAGAGGCTGTGATACCGTATTACGAGCGATTTCTAGAGCTTTTTCCAACCATTGAGGAACTAAGTCAAGCAAGTGATGATAGCCTTCATAAAGCGTGGGAAGGGCTAGGATACTATAGCAGAGTAATGAATTTGAAAAAAGCAGCCATTCAATGTGTAGAATTACATCATTCACTGCTTCCGAAGACCCGAGATGAATTACTTACCCTACGTGGGATTGGACCATATAGCGCTGGTGCCATTGCCTCATTTGCGTATCATGAAAAAGTTGCAGCAGTAGATGGAAACGTATTGCGAGTATATGCAAGACTATACGAAGTTGAAGAAAATATATTGAGTGATGTGTGTCGTAAGAAAATAACGAAATTAGTAGAGCAAGATTTACCGAATGATGTCGCTAACTTTAATCAAGCAATTATGGAATTAGGTGCATGTATTTGTATTCCTAATGGGAATGCAAGATGTAATATATGCCCTATAAGTAGCCAATGTCTTGCTTATGAAAAAGGAAGAATAAATGAACTTCCACTTCGTATCACAAACACGAAAAGAAGAATAGAAAAACACAGTGTCTTAGTCCATGTATGTAATGGAAAAGTACAAATACAAAAGCGTCCATCAATCGGTTTATTAGCCTCTTTATATGTCTTTGAAATGATAGAGGGACATGTGAGTAAAAAAGATGTTGGTAAATCAACGTATCTTGGAAAGCATAACCATTTGTTTTCTCATATTGAATGGAAGTTAAAAGGATTTTTAATTGAACATGAACAATGCGATGAAAAAGAAGGATATATTTGGGTTCATTTAAGTGAAATACAAAATATATATCCAATGCCAATTGCACTAAAAAAATATCGTGATGCATTATATGAATATTATGAATAGCCCAAACGTAAACTGATAATTTGCATAGCCTACATATAAGGGAGGAAAGCAAACGAAAATAAAAGTAATGAAGTTTGGGGGGACCTCACTCAAAAGTGTAACCACTAGAGAGTATGCGTATCATCATATCGAAAAAAACGTAAAGAATTATAAGATTGTATTAGTCGTAAGTGCAATGGGAAGATATCCGGATGGATATGCAACCGATACACTATTATCACATGGAAGTGAGCAGATGAATAAAGAAGAAAAAGCATGGTTAGCAAGCATTGGAGAACAGTATAGTGCCCTTAAAATATGTGCGGAGTTATTAGAAAAAGGATATAAGGCAAGAGCTATACCATACCAAGAGGCTGGAATTATAAGTGATCATAAATATAATTATGCGAATGTCGTATCGTTAGAAAATCAAACAATATTAGACGCATTTAATCAAGTAGATATTATTGTTGTCTCTGGATTTATAGCTCGTAATAGTTCATATAAAGTAACCACTTTGGGTAGAGGTGGAAGTGACTTTAGTGCGGTTTTGTTTGCCAATATGTTAAATCTTAAACACGTAGAAATATTTAGTGATGTAGATGGTGTCTATGAGGAAGATCCAAATATTAATACACATGCGAAGAAATTCAGTTGCTTGTCCTATGATGAAATGTTGAACTTAAATAGTAAGGTATTACATGATCGCTGTGTCAGTTATGCTAAACAACATCAAATAAAAATACACTTACTAGGTACCTTTAGTGATAATGAAGGGACGTATATAGAGTAGAACTAGTTCTATTATTTAGCAATACAGCTAGTTCTTTAAATTCTAGTGTGGTGGAGTAAAATCTATTACTAAATAGGATGTAATCTAGGTATGAAAATAGAAATGTTTCATACCTTTTTAGCATGTCAATGTCGCTAATCTAACTGATGAAAGTCCAGTCACAGGTATTTACCACCTAGTGTAATGAACTAAAAGTTAGTGTCAGTAATGGCATAGATGAAGTCATAGTAGATAGTGTAGTACAAAAAGCAATAGAGAAACAAATATTAAAGAATTACTTTAGATAAGTATATCTGTGAGAAGAATAAGTCTTATAAGAATTCCAATTATCTTTACAAAGAGCGAGTTAGCAGTCAAGCAAGTGATAAAATTAGTAATGAGTTGGGTAGAAAGAAAGTTAATTCTAAAAGTAAATGCAAGTAGATCAAATGATAGTAGGTTGGATTGCCGTTTTTCTGTATGATGTTGGCAAGGTAACAGGTACTTTTGTTGTGTTAAAATATTATACTATACACTTTAAGAAATCTTTGTTGTATACATTTTTCTAGCATTATGAACAATACCTAATTCAAGTTGTTTTTATACATTTTATTTCTGTTTCTTAAGAAGATAAATACGTATACTCTTGTTCATGATAAAAAGACTTGAAATATCTATGTAAAACAAGTAAAATTTAAATATAAAATATATCAAAAATTGCTATATAAAAGTATATCGCAGATATTTTTTTGTAAATAAAGGAGGAAGTCAAAATGAAAAGGTTTAAAGGAATGAAAATCAAGATAGTAGCTTGCGCATTATCGATGATGATTGTGTTTTCAATGGCACAGATTGGAGTTAAAGCGGAGACTGTTAATGAAGTGTGGGTAAACGGAGTTAATATTGTAAACGCAGAAGGACAAACTGTGAAATGTGGTAATGGGACAGCTACTTATGAGGAAGCAACTAATACGCTAACCTTAAATAATGTGCAAATAACAAATACAAATACAAGTTTCTACGCAATTGAGAACAAAAAAGACAAAGATTTTACTGTCCTTTTACAAGGAAATAATAGTATTGATATTGATGATAGAACAGGTGTTTTTGGATATACAGCTGCAAATATTACTTTCTCTGGAGGAGGAAGTCTTGATATTCAGGCTCCACAAAGTATCTCGAATGCAAAAAATATTACATTTGACGATGTAGATATTACGGCTTCTGCTAGTTCAGATGGTGCTATTGTTACTGATGGAAATATAACTATTAAAAATAACGCATCAATTATTTGTAGTGGGACATATTTTGCATTTAATGCCTTAGGCAATATAACAATTACACAAAGTATCGTAGAGGCTACCGCGACTGCAGAATATGGAAATGCATTTTCTATAATTGATAATATTGTAATAGAAAATAATGCATCTGTAAGCGCAATAAGTTATTATCCTTCATTGTGGACTAAAAATGGTGATATAGCTATTGAGAACAGTAGTGTAAAAGCAGAATCTACACATGATATGGGCATATGGTCAAATGGAGACCTTACTATTTTGGGGCACTCCGAAGTAGTTGCAAAGGGAAAGAATAAAAGCGCAGGAAGTATAGGAGCTTTCAACATAATACCAGCGTTAAATGAAAAGGTTGAAGTGTATGTAGGAACAAAAGAGAGCGATGTTACGGCGTTAGAGGGTTCACCTTTTATGATTAAAACAGATTTAAAACATCATAGTGTTAGTGATAGCTCTTATTTTTATAGTAAAGCACATACACATATATTTGGTGACTGGGTAGTAGACACAGTTGCCACAGAAATTAGTAAAGGAAGCAAGCACAGAGCATGTGCTTGCGGTCATATAGAAACGACTGAAATAGCAATGAAACCAAGCATAGATGAACCAAGTACAGAAGGACCAAATACAGGAGATAGTACGAATGTAGTGTTTGCATTTGGGATGCTAATATTTAGTACAGTTGTATTTGTAATTGCTAGAAAAAGAGTAAGTAAATAATTTTTATTTTTAATAAGTAGGTGCTTTAATTATTGTGTATCATTAAAGCTATTAAATGAATAAAACTGTAATACTAAGCTATCTAATTTAGAAGGTTTATTGAAATCTTAATGGACAAAAGATAAGAAAATCTAAAAATTTAGTTGAATGAAGATAAAAAGGCGCCATAAAAATGATGATGGCGCTTTTTTTCACTAAATTTCAAGTCTGTCTTTAGACTTTACATCATAGTCTAACTAGTAAAAGTTTTTGCATAAATGTACTCAAGAAGAACTCTTTTAGTGTATTGTCAACGATATTCTTGTATTACTAATCGGTGTGTAACAGATAATTGTTTCTTAAATTTAAATTTAAAAATTCTGATATTTATATTATGCTCACAAGTTTTGCTGTATGTAATTGCACAATATCAAAATGTACTTCTTCCAAGGGTTACTTTGTATATCGTATTGTAAAATACAAATGTAGATGGGATTTGGAGGAACTACGATTATTTTTCATGATTAATTTAATGGCATCTTTCAAAATTAGGATAACTGCATTTCATACCTATTTTACACTGTAGTAGAAATGGAAATAAAGGAATCCCATTAGTGAATTATTTTAATAGGATATTGATTCATTAATAATAAAATATATTTGAAATAATTATCATATGTGCTATTTTTATTAATATATGATAAAGGTGGCAGGAAATCAAAATGAAAGATTGAGTTTATTGTCTAATTACTCTATAATTTATACTGGGTGATATTATGAATGATAAATATTTATTAAAAACAAACGAAGATGGAAGTAAAGTTTATGTACATGATGTACATAAAGTATTATTAGAAATGTTGAAAGATATCGATGCGTTGTGTGAAAAACACGGCATTGACTATTATTTAACGGCAGGAACATGTTTAGGTGCAGTTCGTCACAACGGATTTATTCCTTGGGATGACGATGCAGATATATCGATGAGAAGAGAAGATTATAATAAATTATTAGAGGTATTAAAAGAAGAAATGCCAAATGATAAATATTATTATCAATGCATTGATACACATAAAGAATATAATGTATTAATCCCTGCGATGAAAATAAGAAGAAAAGGTACCTATTTAAGAGAAGTGAATTCATTACTTGCGAATAAATGCAAAGATGGAGATGGTATTTTTGTTGATATATTTGTTGTAGATTACGTAAGTGATAAAAAATGGATAGATATACCTTGTCGTTTTATTGCGTATATTTTTGCTTTTTTTATTGTCTTATTTGAAAATTTAAGAATGAATCCATACTTATTGAAAAAACTATTTATTAGATTCTCTCGCTTTTATAGTGATTGTAATAAACATAGTGATTATATTGGATATGATTTAACCTGGGTTTTTTATCCCCCATTTAAACCAGTAATATATCGAAAAGATGATGTATATCCATTGAAGAAACATACCTTTGAGGATGCACAATTATGGATTCCTAAGAACACGAAACCTTTCTTGGATGTAGAAATTGCACCAAGTCATATGACGCCTCCACCTTTAAAAATGAGAGCGCCTAAGCATATTGCAGACATAATATTAGAGGTAAAGGAGAAATAACATGCCAAGACATGAACCAAGACAATATAATAAGAAGTTCATAAAAATGGTTGTTTTTATCGTGTTACTTTGCGTTGGTTTAGTAAGTGGATATGTGTATATGAATCAAGAAGAGGATAGCATAAATAACTATAAGTTGGATAACTTAACTCATGAAGAAACGAAGAGCAAGTTAGAAAAGGAATATACAAATACATTTTCAGTATCCGATTATTTGTTTTATGGAGAATGTTTAAATTTATTTCAAGAAGCATATCAATTAGATGCATTGGATGAAATTGTAGGAAAAAGTTTAATTCTTAAAGACATCACAAGTAATAAAGAGTATTCATTTGTATTAGGTACAAGTGTGGACACTCAAATTGTCTTAAGTTCTCTGCATGAAGGAATGTATGAAGTGTTTATCATTGAGGATTTAGTAGAAAAGCGAGTTGTGTATACAACGAGTGTTCAGGATGAAATAAAAACAGTGACGAATGAAAATGGAAATTGTCTTGTTTCGTTAATAGCAGATGAAGCATACTTTGAAGATAAGAAAATTAACGTATCTGAGAATTATATGTTTTTACAAGTTGAAGAAACAACATTAGAAGCACATGAATATGATATTATTCTTGATCCAGCAGGAAATGACCACGACTTCAATATTTGGACAGTGAATGAAGGGAATACAGGGAATGGATTAACAGAGTATATAGAGTCTTATACAGCAGCTGTGTTATTGAAAGAAGCGCTTGAAGATAAAGGATTGAAAGTGCTGATCACAAGAGAACAAGATGAAGTAATGAATAGTTATGGTGATGGAGGAAGACTCCATCAAGCATATCAGGCGAGTGCGAAATACTATTTCAAACTAGGATTCTCTAGTAGTGAACTTAATTATTCTGGATTAGATATTTCTTATTCAGCACATACAAGTGGAAGATTAGCTACGCAAGTATTATATGAACTAGAAAAAAATAGTAATATTAAGCTTTGTAGTGTGTATTCTTTAAATACGGACGGCTTAATTGCGCCAATAGTAATTGAAGGAATAGATGGTAAAATAGTATATGACCAAAACTTGATTATTCGCGAAAGCGGTGGAAAAGCAACGGGAGCATCTAAATTTTCTGAAAATGCGGATGTTGGTACTGGATTCTTTGCGAAAGATAATCCTTATGGAATGCAAACGTTATCTATCAATTTAGGGTATTTAACTAGTGATGAAGATGTTACCTATTGGGTAAATAATAAAGAGGAATACATGGGAGTCATTAGTGATGCACTGTATTCATATATCGGTATTAGTAATGATTAGAAAGGGAAATTATGCGTTATCAAATAGTAAAGGCAAGTAAAGCTTTTGGGCCTCAAGTGGTATTTGAAAACATTACTTTTGAAGTGAAAGATAAAGAGAAAATCGCAATTGTTGGAAGAAATGGTTGTGGGAAATCTACGTTATTAAAAATTATTGCAGAGGAAGAATTATTGGACTCTGGAGATATACACAAAGAAAAGAAATGTAAGATACAGTACTTAGCTCAAAGCGTATTTAGTGATGAAGATAGAAGTGTAGAAGAAGACTTTGAACGAGTGTTCGATACAGTACATGAATATGAAATACGAATGAAAAAGTTAGAAGAAATGATGCAAGAAGATCATAGTGAAACTGTGTTGAATGAATATGCACAAGTACAGATGAAGTTTGAAGAGCTTGGAGGATATACATATAAACAAGAAATGTTGAATATATTTACTCGCTTTGGATTTGCACTAGAAGACTTGAAAAAGAATATAAATGAATTTTCTGGAGGACAAAAAACACGATTAGCTTTTGTTAAGTTGTTAATTAGTAAACCAGACATTTTACTCCTAGATGAGCCAACCAATCATTTAGATTTACCTACAATCGAATGGTTAGAAGGATATATTAAAAGATATCCAAAAGCAGTCGTAATGGTTTCACATGATAGAACATTCTTAGATAATGTAGTAGATGTTGTATACGAAATCGAATATAGTGTGATGCGTAAATATACAGGGAACTATACAAACTATGTAAATGTGAAGAAAAGTGATGTAGAAAGAAATAAAAGTGCATTTGTTAGACAACAAAAAGAAATTGCTCAATTAGAAGGTTTGATTGAAAAATTCAGATATAAAGCATCGAAGGCTAAGATGGCTCAATCTAAAATTAAATATTTAGATCGAATTGAACGAATTGAAGATAGAAGTGTCGACACGAAAACATTTCATGGAGCATTCAGTTGTAATGTGAAGGGTGGAAATCAGGTACTACAAACGAAGGATTTAGTTGTAGGTTATGATATTCCTTTATGTAGTGTGACTATAGAATTATTAAGAGGACAAAGAGTTGCAATCGTAGGAGAGAATGGAACAGGTAAATCAACATTAATTAAAACATTGATAGATAAAATAGAACCACTAGGTGGTGGATATTTATTTGGTCATCAAATAGAAACAAGTTATTTTGATCAGGATTTAGCACAGTTCAATTCAACAAATAGTGTCATTGAAGAATTATGGAGTTTATTTCCAGACTTTGATCATACACAAATACGTAATGCGTTAGGATCTTTTCTATTTTCTGGAGAAGAAGTATTTAAAGAAGTAAATGTATTAAGTGGTGGGGAAAAAGTTCGATTGACACTTGCCAAAATAATGTTGGAACATGCCAATTTTTTGATTATGGATGAGCCGACAAATCACTTGGATATTGTTGGTAAAGAAGCATTAGAAAATAGCTTGTTAAATTATGATGGAACCTTATTGTTTGTATCTCATGATAGATACTTTATCGATCAAATGGCAACAGCTATCCTTGAACTTAAAGATGGTAAAGCAATTTATTATCCATTATCATATAAAGAATACATTCAAAAAGAAGTCATAGAAAAAGAAGAAATTAAAGAAGTGAATACGAAAGAAAAACCAAAGCACGTTAATTATGGAAGAGAATGTTCAAGATTGGAAAAGCAAATTGCGAAAAAAGAGATTGAACTGGAAGAACATAGAGA
This sequence comes from uncultured Erysipelotrichaceae bacterium, assembly GCA_947036815.1. Lineage (GTDB taxonomy): Bacteria > Bacillota_I > Bacilli_A > Erysipelotrichales > Erysipelotrichaceae > CAMQRS01. The sequence goes on along the minus strand of CAMQRS010000012.1, from coordinate 263 downwards.
ACTAAGATTTGAACCAGAATATTATCAAAATAGTAAAAAAATGAAGCTACTTGATGAAAATATTGATGCGATTCATACTGATATCAATCAAATGATGGCATTGTGGGAAGAGTATAGCGAAAATTTATAGTGTAAAAAAACAGTCATTAAATTAAAATGGTTCTTTAAATTCTAGTGTTGCTGGAGTAAAATCTATTACTAAATAGGCTGTAATCTAGGTATGAAAACAGAAATATTTTCATACCTTTTTATTATGTCATTTG
>CAMQRS010000011.1 GCA_947036815.1 uncultured Erysipelotrichaceae bacterium | reverse complement strand
TCGTAAGTCTGCATTTGATTATTTTTGAAACTCGTGTCTACTTGACAAGTATCAGTTTATTTGAAGAGGTGTTTATTTTATATTATATTATTTTGTAGCTTCTAGGAATGAGTCGATCACTTTGCTATAGCTAGCTAATGATTTCAACCAAAATTCTTTTTGTGTTAAGTCGATACCGATTGAGGCTGCACAATCTTCAACGCTCATAATCGTAGTATTAAATAACAAAGCTCTATATTTTGGTAAGAAGGCTTCTTTATCTTCTAGGTAAAGAGCGTATAAACCGCGAGCAAATAATCCTCCAAATGCATATGGGAAATTATAGTAACTTAATTCTTCAGAATAATAATGTCCTTTACATGTCCACATATAAGGATGTAGGAAGTTTTCGTCCAGTCCATCACCGTATGCTTCCTTTTGCGCTTTAATCATAATCTCTTGTAATTGATCAGCAAACAAGAACTCATTCTTTCTTCGAGTAAACACTTCGTCTTCAAATAAGTAACGAGAGTAAATATCTAAAATAATTTGTGTGGTATCTTGTAATTGAGATTCCAACAAAGCTATTTTCGCATGTCCGCTTGCTTCTTCAATAGCAGCATTCATAATGATGTTTTCATTGAATGTACTTGCTGTTTCTGCTACTGGCATCGAGTAATCTGTGTTTAATGGTAAATGACTTTGTATTTGTTGACCATGATATGCATGACCTAACTCATGAGCTAATGTAACAATATCAGTAAGAAAACCATCATAATTACCTAATATTCTTGATTGTTCTTGCTCTGTTAGATTGTAACAGAAGGCACCACCAACTTTACCTTTTTTAGGATAGAAGTCAATCCATGCTTCATCAAATGCTTGTTCCACCATCTGTGTTAAATCAGGAGAGAAAGTACGGAAATGTTTTAATAAGTACTCTTTTGCTTCTTCAACAGTATATTTTGTATCGTCTTCAGAGATAACAGCAAATAAATCATACCAAGGAAGTCCGTTTTTATGTCCTAGTAGACTACCTTTTCTTTTTAAGTACTGTCTAAATTTAGGCATGTATTCTTTCATTGCGTCTAGCATTGCATCAAGTGTTTCTTTTTTCATATCTGCATGGAATAAAGCCTCATCAAGTGCTGATTCATAACCACGCATATCACATAGCATATTTACTTGACCTTTGATGTTGTTTAATGAATAGGCAATCGGATCTTTTATTTTTTCATAGCCTTTTAATTCAGCTTCATAGGCAGCTTTACGCACCTTACTGTTTGGGTCATAAGCTAAATTTCTAACTTCTGATAAGGTTAATGTTTTATCGTTCATCTCAACTTCTAAACTACTTGTTAATAAATCAAACTGTTCAGCCCATGCATGAGCACCGGTTAGATTCATTTTAGAAATAATTTCTTCTACTTCATCAGTTAGTTGGTATTTTCCTTTTGCTTTTACCTTTGTTAAGTAGTATGCATGATTGTTCAATGTTTCATCACTTTTAATAAGGGCATCTAAATCATCTATGTTCTCAATGTATTGATGAATTTGAATCATTACCTTAGTTAAGTTACTCGATTTAATATGTATCGCATTTAAATAGTTAATAGCATCTTTATCTGATGTATTTGTCGCTTGCTTTAATTGTAAAAAAGCAGTTAGGTTTTTTACAGTAGAGTATAACTCACTAGAATATTCAATGATTGTTTTTACTGTTGTAATTACATCTTCTGCTCCTAATTTACTAGAAAAATCTGTCATCTTTTTAGCGATGTTATCAATGTTTTTAATATCATTGCTAAATGCAGGGTCATCATACCCTTTGTATAAAATATCTAAGTTCCAATTTGTGTTCATATAGTACCTCACTACGTTATATTATACCATAAAATCAATTAGTGAATCGATAACGATGAAAAAAGAAATATAGTTTCAGAAAATAAAGGACTTCACATCAAAAAAAGACACGAATATGTCTTTTGCTTTATTTTATGTATGCCATGATTAAATTAAATGTGTTTTGTACTGCTGAAGCGTGGCTTCTTTCCATTCCATGACTAGCGTGTACGCCTGGACCAATCAAAGCTCCTTTAATATTATTTCCACCTCGTAGGGCAGCACTAACATCACTTCCATAATATGGATAGATATCAACTGCGTATGAAATGTTATTTTCCTTAGCTAATTCAATGAATTTAGAAGTCATATCATAATCGTAAGGACCACTAGAATCTTTTGCACATATGCTTACATCGTATTCTGTACATGCTAAGTCTTTTCCAATACATCCCATATCTACAGCGATTAGTTCGCTTATTTCACTTGGTAGATACGCTGAACCATGTCCTACTTCTTCGTAGGTAGATATAATGATTATAATGTTATCTTTCGGTTTAATGTTTGTTTCTTTTAATTGCTTTAGGACTCCTAATAAAATGGCTACACTTAATTTATCATCTAAGAATCGTGATTTTATAAAGCCACTCTTTGTAAGGACTGTTTTTGGATCAATCGCAATAAAATCACCGTTGTTGATTCCTAATTTTTGCGTATCTTCTTTACTTTTTACTACTTCGTCAATACGAATGTTCATCGTTTCGCATTTACGTTGTGCACTTGATGCTTCTTCGTGTACATGTGCAGCAGCAGCATTTGCTAAAATTGTTCCTGTGTAAATATTGTTATCTCTAGTTAATATGCGACAGTATTCTGCATCTAGGGTAGGGATAATTGGTCCTCCAATATTCGTGAAAGATAATGTTCCATCACTATTAATGCTTCGTACCATTAATCCTAACGTATCTACATGGGCGCATAACCCGATTGTTTTATTACTTGTTCCAGATACATGAATATGTAGATTCCCTTTTTCATTCTTTGTACAAGAATACCCAAGTTGAGTTGCTTGTTCTTCAATAAAAGGAATTACCTTTTTAGAGAATCCAGTAGGACTATCTATTTCTAAAATGCTTTTTGCAAGTTCCATAATATAATTTTTCATTTTTTTCTCCTATTTGATGTAAACACCATCTTCTGTATCATTTTCTAATAAATGTACGCGAATATTTTCATTCAAAGCACTCGGTATATTTTTACCAATGTAGTCTGCACGAATCGGCAATTCACGATGTCCTCTGTCAACTAAGACAGCTAATTGAATTTCTTTTGCTCTACCATAATACATAATGGCATCCATTGCAGCTCTCACTGTTCTACCTTTAAACAATACATCATCCACTAGTATGATTTTTTTATCTTGTACATCCATTGTTTCATACGGTAGTTTATCACTTGCTTTCGCATCATCTCTCCAATAACTAACGTTAAGTGAGATATAGGGAATCGTCTTACCTTCGAATAAAGTGATGTTTTCTTGTAAACGTTTAGCGATACTAGCCCCTCTAGTTTCTATTCCTACAAGAACAATGTTATCTATACCTTTGTTTCTTTCGAGAATTTCATGAGTAATTCTAACTAAAGAACGTCTAATTCCTGCTTGATCTAATATTTCTTTCATTATTTGCTCCTAAATTTGATAATTATAGTATAAATACAAATACTATAAAAAGCAATTTACTTTGAAGCGAATTAAGTGAAAAGTAAATTTGTTTATGATATAATATGCGTGGAAATTAAAGGAGTTGAAGTGTGCGTGAAAGCAAGAATACATTCATTTGAGAGTTTCGGTACAGTCGATGGACCAGGCGTTCGTTTTGTAGTATTTATGCAAGGATGTCCCTTGCGTTGTAAATACTGTCACAATCCCGATACATGGAGTTTTAAAGAAGGAAAAGAATACAGTGTAGAAGAAGTAGTAAATCAAGTATTAAAATATAAAAATTACATAAAAAAAGGCGGAGTCACGTTTACTGGTGGAGAACCGTTAGCTCAGATGGATTTCATCATTGAGGTATGTAAACAATTGAAGATGCACAAAATTCATACTTGTGTGGATACATCGGGAATATATTTTGATGAAGCAGATACAAGATATAGCAAGTTATTGCAGGTGGTTGATTTGTTTTTATTGGATTTAAAACATATAAACAATGAAGTCCACAAAGAATTAACAGGATTAGAAAATATTAAAATTATTAAATTTGCTAGATATTTAGATGATCATAAGCAACCAGTGTGGATTCGCCATGTATTATTAGATGGCTACACGAATGATGAAACATATTTAACTGAAACGAAGCAATTTATAAGTACCTTAAGTAATGTAGAATGTGTGGAAGTACTTCCTTATCATACGATGGGCACGGTGAAGTATGAGAATATGAAGTTGGCATACCCTTTAATTGGTGTAGAGGCACCGACTAAAGTAGATATAGAGAGAGCGAAAAAAATATTAGGGGTAACAAAATGAAATTAACGAATGAAAACTTTAAAGAAGTATTAGCGAATGAAGCGTGTGCACTTGTTTTGATTGGTGGAGAAGGATGTGCGAATTGCATAACAATGTATCCATTAGTTAAAAATATAGAAAACACAAGAGAAGAGATAAAAGTATTTTATATTGAAGTAGATGAAACCAACTGTGATATCAATGAATATTATGATGTAGAGTTAGTTCCATCGGTGTTGATTACTAAAAACGCTGAGTTAATTAGTAAGATTAGAGGATATCAACCACCTGAAATTTTCGAAATGTATGTAGATGCAAAAATTGAGGAATGCAAAAGATAATAATCTAAAGTTGATAACGCTTTCAATTAAAAAAACGGTGATATGACTTTTAAAAGAAAAACAATAGTGATATAATCACTATGGCAGTAAAACTATAATAAATATAGAAAAGAGGGCAATTTATGTACAAAGGATGGCAAGGGTTTACAATCGGAAAATGGAGTAAAGAAATTAATGTTAGAGATTTCATTCAAGAAAACTATACACCATATGAAGGAGATGATTCTTTCTTAGCACCAGCTACGGATGCAACGAAAAAATTATGGGATCAAGTTTCAGAATTAAATAGATTAGAAAGAGAAGCTGGAGGAGTTTTAGATGCAGATACTAGAGTCGTTTCTTCTTTAACATCACATGCAGCAGGATATCTGAATAAAGATTTAGAAACAATTGTAGGTTTCCAAACAGATAAACCATTCAAACGTTCTTTACAACCATTTGGTGGAGTACGTATGAGTGAAACGGCATTAGAATCTTATGGATTCAAAATTGAAGATGAAGTAAAAGAAATATTTACTAAATATAGAAAAACACATAATGCAGGAGTTTTTGATGCTTATACACCAGAAATGAGACGTGCAAGAAGTGCTGCTATCTTAACTGGATTACCTGATGCTTATGGACGTGGACGTATTGTAGGAGATTACAGACGTATTGCTTTATATGGAGTGAATCGTCTAATTGCAGATAAAAAAGAATTATTAGATAAACTATTACTTGGATCAATGAGTGAAGATAGAATTCGTGAACGTGAAGAAGTTTCTGAACAAATAAGAGCATTAAATGGTTTAAAAGCAATGGCTAATATTTATGGTTGTGATATTTCAGAACCATCATTAACAGCTAAAGAAGCAGTTCAAGCTGTTTACTTTGGATACCTAGCAGCAGTAAAAGATCAAAATGGAGCAGCAATGTCATTAGGACGTGTTACTACATTCTTAGATGTATACTTTGAAAGAGATTTAGCAGCAGGAATTATTACTGAAACAGATGCACAAGAATACGTGGATCACTTCGTTATGAAATTACGCTTAATTAAATTCATGAGAACACCAGAATACAACGATTTATTCTCAGGAGATCCAACTTGGGTAACTGAGTCAATCGGTGGTATGGGATTAGATGGTAGAACATTAGTTACGAAATCAAGTTTCCGTGTATTACACACACTTGTAAATTTAGGACCAGCGCCAGAACCAAACTTAACAGTTTTATGGTCAACACGTTTACCACATAACTTTAAACGTTTCTGTGCAAAAGTATCTATTGATACGAGTTCAATTCAATATGAAAATGACGACTTAATGAGAATCGAAATGGGTGATGATTACTGTATCGCTTGTTGTGTTTCTTGTATGAAAGTTGGAAAAGATATGCAATTTTTTGGAGCTAGAGCTAACTTAGCTAAATGTTTATTGTACGCAATAAATGGTGGAGTTGATGAAAAGAAAAAAATTCAAGTTTCACCAAGAATGGAACCAATCACGTCTGAGTACTTAGATTACGATACAGTAATCGCAAGATACGAACAAATGACTGAATGGTTAGCTGGATTATATGTAAATACATTAAATGTAATTCACTATATGCATGATAAATATTCTTACGAATCAATTGAAATGGCTTTACATGATCATGATGTAAGAAGATTCTTCGCAACTGGAATCGCAGGGTTATCAGTAGCAGCAGATTCTTTATCAGCTATTAAATATGCAAAAGTTAAAGCTATTCGTGATGAAGATGGAATTGCAATTGATTATGAAGTAGAAGGTGATTTCCCTAAATTTGGTAATAACGATGATAGAGTAGATGATATTGCAAGTGATTTAGTTAAAGGATTCATGAATAAAATTAAAGAACACAAAACATACAGAAATGGTGTTCCTTCAATGAGTATCTTAACGATTACTTCAAATGTAGTATACGGTAAGAAAACAGGAACTACTCCTGATGGAAGAAAAGCTGGAGAACCATTTGCACCAGGGGCAAACCCAATGCATGGTAGAGATACTAATGGAGCAGTAGCTTCTTTAGAATCAGTAGCTAAATTACCTTATGAATATTCAAGAGATGGAATCTCTAATACTTTCTCTATTGTACCAGGTGCATTAGGGAAAGAAGAAAACAACTAGGAGGCTTTGACGATGAACGATAGAATCGATAACTTAGTAACGATGATTGATGGATATGCAACAAGTGGTGGACATCATTTAAATGTAAATGTATTTGATAGAGAAACTTTATTAGATGCACAAGCACACCCAGAAAATTATCCACAATTAACAATTCGTGTTTCTGGTTATGCAGTTAACTTTAACAAATTAACAAAAGAACAACAAGACGACGTAATTCACAGAACGATGCACGAAGGAATGTAATATTTAAACCCCACTTTTTAAGTGGGGTTTCTTTTAAAGAAAAGGGGATTTAAATGATTATCAATAAAGAAATATTGGTCGATGTAACAAGAGAATTTATTAATACACCAAGTCCAGTAGCATATTATGAAGAAGTAATGCCATTATTAGAAAAGAAGGCAAAAGAATATGGGTATGATGTTTGGTATGATCGCAAACGTACAGGGTATATCACAATGGAAGGTGAAGACGCTTCTAAAACGGTAATGGTTGGGGCTCACTTAGATACTTTAGGATTGATTATAAGAAGTATTAATAGTGATGGAACATTAGCTGTTAGACAATTAGGTGGAGTTTCATATACAAGTATTGAAGGCGAAACTGTACATGTGCATACAAGAGATGGGAAGACACATACAGGATTAATGATTTGTACATCACACTCGGTTCATGTGTATGATGATGCACGTTCTTTAGTTCGTGATGAAAATAGTATGGTAATAAAATTAGATGCATTCGTTAATTGCGAACAAGATGTTATTGAAATGGGAATTGATCATGGAGATATTATTTCTATTGATCCTCGTTTTGAATATACAGAAACAGGATTTATTAAAGCAAGATTTATAGATGATAAAGCAGCGGTTGGATGTGTGTTTGCCATGCTAGATTATTTCAAAGAAAATAATTTGAAACCTAAATATACAACATATCTAGCATTTCCTATGTATGAAGAAATTGGTCATGGGGGAGCTTATATTCCAAAAGAAGTAGAAGAATATATAGCATTGGATATCGGGTTAATAGGACCTGATTATCATGGAGCAGAAGACAAGGTTAGTATATGTGCTAAAGATGCATATTCACCATATGATAGAGGATTAACTCATCGTATTATTGAACAAGCAAAAAAAGTAGAGGCTAATTATTGTGTAGATGTTTTCTATCGCTATGGAACTGATGCTAATGCAGCAATTAGAGCGGGAAACAATGTATATGCTGCTGCGTTTGGTATGGGATGTTTAAGTTCTCATGGTAGAGAACGTTGTCATGTTAACTCGTTAGTAGAAACAACAAAATTATTAATTGCGTATTTATTAGATATGTAATATAAAAAAAAGCTCTTCTATTTATATAATCTATCTACATTAGTAGGATTGTATCAGTTTAGAGTTTTTTTTATATTTTAGTTGAATTATAATTTCTCATATGCTATTATATTAGAGCAGTCCTAGAGATAGGGGCGTAGTATAATGGTAGTATAACGGTCTCCAAAACCGCTGATGCGGGTTCAATTCCTGCCGCCCCTGCCAGTTAAAGATAAAGCCTTATTTAAAGGCTTTTTTTTTATATTTATTTTGTTTTGGCATACTTTTGGCATACTTTTTATAAATTATTTAATATATCGACTACTTTTGTATGGTTCTCAGACAGCAAGTGAGTATAAGTGTTAAGAACTGTTTCTACATTATCACCTAGTCTAGAGGCTACAATTGTGATAGGCATTTTTTTATCTATTAATAGAGAAGCGTGGCTGTGTCTTAAGTCGTGAAATCGTATTTTTTTAACATTAGCTTCTATCTGGTATTTTTTATAACTTCTTTCTAAAGTCGTCGTAGTAATCGGTTTGTTAAATCCAAATATATATTTGTCTAAATTATATCCATCGTATGAACTACATAGTTCTTTATGAGTGTTTAACAGATTAACAGTTTTGTTATCTAAATATATATTCCTGTAACTATTTTTAGTTTTAGGGGGCGTACATTTAAGTGTTATGGGAGAAAAAGTTTTATTAATATTAATACTCTCGCCATCATAATCATTCCATTGCAAGGCTAAAAGTTCCCCTTTACGGCATCCAGACATATAGGCAAGTGTGAATAAAGTTAAATATTCAGGATTTTTTACAACACTTATAAAAGATGAGAACTCTTGATAAGTCCAAAAATCATTTGTCTTTTTTAGATCATTTGGTTTTTTAGGTCTTGGTACTCTTTTTAAAGGGTTGTAATCGATATTATGATTTTGATATAAGTAAGTGTACAATTTAGAAAAAGTGTTTCTAATAGAGTTAATATAAGAGATAGAGTAGTCTTTTTGTAGTAAATCTTGTTGCCATAATAAAATATCTTTCGAAGTAATTTTATTAACTAATTTATGTCCAAAGATATCACTAATCTTTTTATATTTCTTTTTATCGTTATATAGAGTTGAGTCTTTTAAGTATTGTGAAGCAAAAACTGAATATTCTGCATATAACTCATCCAATGTCATTTCTTTATTTGCTGTTCCAACAGTTAATAGAAAAAGTTGCTCTTTTTTTTTAGCTTCGGATTTAGTATTGAAGCCACGTTTTTTATATTGTTTATTTTCGCCTTTGAAATTAATATACTTACCATAGTAAAACCACTTACCAGATGTTAGATCCTTTTTAATTGCCATTGTGTTTGCACTCCTTTTTTGGTAAAATAGGTATAGAAAAAAGATAGTCTTCCAGGACATTTATTTTCTATACTACACTCCCATTGCCGTGGGGGTGTTTTTTATATAAATTTATATACTTTTTTTTAATAAAATAGATTCTCTGTATTCTTCAGCGTTGGGTAAAGGGTTTATTTCAATTAATTTATCATGATGTTCTTTGATAACTTTTTCTATTTCTTCTAACGGAACATTGAAAAATTCTTTACGACCATTAACCATGTTTACCTTGTTTTTATCAAAGGAATTGTGAAGTGCAGCTTCTAATTTTGGTGCATCATCACTAAAAATCATTGCGTGGACATCAAAAGTAAAAGGTACAGAAGCGTCACCTAATTCATCAACTCTATCTTGGGGGTCGAGTCTTCTTGTCATTCCAATTTTATAAATGTTGTTACCAAAAGAACCAATGTTAGAAATTACGTATACATAGCCAGCTCGTTGGTTTGCCTCTCTATAATCAATATCGTGTATATTCTTATTGATCTCAATTAGCTTATTGTCCAATTCTTCTATTTTGCTAATAATACTTTCCTTTTCTTCGTTGTTAGCATTACTCAATTGTTTTAGATAATTTTCTTTAGCATTAGAGTAATGAGTTTGTTCTTTTATAACTTTTTTTCTTGCTTCTTCTATCTCTTTATTTAACTTTACTTGTTCTCGTTCTTCAGCTTTAGCAACACGTATAGCTTCTTTTTCTTCTTTTTTTATACATTCGAATTCATAAACTAGTTGTAATTCTTCAATTTTCAACCTTATGAATGAAGATAAAATACTAATTTTATTTCTTACATTTAATTTATCAATATCTTCAGCTGCTTTTCTAATTTGTTTTGTTATTCTATCAATATTATTATACTTCACTTTACTTATTAACGCATCGCATTCGTTATTATAAGCACGTAATACCATTTTCATATTATCGTTATTCATAGCTTGCCCTTTTGCCTTGCTATTTTCTAAAACCCAGCCATCAAAATAATTTAGTGCGTGTTTCTTTTTTATCATAGATTTTTGATTTTCTCTGTTAGCTTTAATTTTACTAGCGTACTCTTCACTATTCATGCAATTATAACGTGGTTTGTATATTCCAAAACTTTCGTTAAGTAAAACTTCATCGATATCTTGTATATTTTTCTCTTTTTCAATTATTAACTGTTGTAGATCTTTATCCTTTTTTTCTAATTTTAAAACTTCTTGTTTTTTTATAGAAATTTCTTTTTCAGTTAAATTTAATTTTAAATTATGTGTTTTTTGTTCTTCAATTTGCTTCGTATTGAATTCGCTCTCCAATTGATTTATTTTTTCTTTAGCTTGAATTACATTAGTAATACCAAGTGTCTCTTGCTCTTTTTTTAGAATGTTTAATTCATTAGTTAAATCGTCAATCTGTTGTAATTCCTTTTTGTTAAATAATCCCATTTTTTTCCTCCCTTATGAAAATTAATATTTTTGATTCGTTATTTGTGATAAGTAATTAGCACATTAAGTTTAGTTATATTTGTTCAGAATATTTATCTTCTAGTTCTATTTTTTTTAATTCTATTTTATTTCCCTCGTACAATGAATAGGAAAATATTGTCCCAATCACTAGTAGAATTATATCAACTACGTTATCTTCCAAAGTGATTGTTAATAAAATAACCAAGAATCCTGGAATGCATAACAAGGCTATTGCATAGCAACCAAAAAGTTTGTAATTAATCATCTTTAAGTGTTTATTTTGTATAGCATTATCTGTAGATAATGTATCCTTGAAAACATATATTCTAATTAAATTCAAAGTAAAACCTATGATGATTGTTGCGGATATTAAGAAAATGCACCATCTTACTTTTATTGGACAAAGCAAATTTATAAAAAAGCCAATAAATGTACCGATAATTAATGGAATACAGCAATATATAATTATTTTTTTCATTTTATTTTCCTCTCTTATGAAAATTTATACTTCTAATTCACATTCTATACTACTCTTTATATCTAGTAACAAATTGTTACTAATAAACTATACCTAATTTTTTCATATAGTATAAATCTGTTTTTATCATGTCAACTCTAACTTTAGCAGCTCTATCATTAATAAGGAACTTATTCGCTATCACACACGAACATTCTAAATCATTAGTGCTAACCTTATCTGCAGGACATAGTAAATTTCTTGCAAAACAATTAGCGTATTTATCATTTTGTTCGGTATCTTCTTTATGATCCATAATAATATGACCTAGTTCATGGGCAATTGTAAACCTCTGTGTTTCAGTACATTTCCTGTTATTGTATGCGATACATATATTTCCTTTATATTGCATGTACATTCCATCTTGACTCGGCATCCATTTTAAAAAATCAAGGATGTGCATATTATTTCTATATGCTAACTCATCATATGTAATTAAGGATACTTTATAATTTTTTACTAATTGAAAAATATCAATTGGCCAACTCAAAGCATTGTCAATAGCCACTTTTTCAAATGCTTTATAAGCACAATCATACAATTTAATGATTTTATCCTCCTATTTATCAAATTTATCAGAAAATGCTACTTTTAATAAATCTAACATTTTCTTTTTTTCTTCGGCATTCATGTTTTTTGCAGCTCTATTGATAACTAAAATTTCATCAGATGTTTCATCGATATTACTGTTTAGATATGAACTTGCTCCTCCTTTTACTTCGGTTAAATCAGATTTTAAAATTCCAAAGTAATCAGCAAGCATTTGAATTTTATCCATTCGTGGGTACTTTTTAGCATTTATCCAATCTGAAACTGTACTAGTTGTAAAGCTTAAATCTTCACATACCTCCGATTGTGTTTTATTATTGATATTTAAATAATATTTTAAATTAGTTGACAGAGTTTCTTTTAAATTATTCATTTGTTCCATTTATCTCACCTCTAACTACAAGTATAACGCTTAAAACGGAAAAAAACAATGAAAAAGAAAAAAATTCCGCTTTTGTTTGACTTTCCGCTTTTAGCGTGTTAATGTTTTTATAGGAGGTGTGAAATGATAATTTTAACATTAAAAGCTTGTAGAGTTAATAGCAACTACAAAAGAGTAGAAATTGGTACTATGTTAGGAAAAACTGAGAAAACAATTTATAATTGGGAGGTAGGTCTACAAATTCCAGATAGAGGTAATCTTGCAAAATTATCAGAAATTTATGGTGTTCATAGTGATCAAATTTTTTTGGGAGACAAGTCCGCTTTAAGCGAATTTTACAAAAGAAACAAGTCTTCTTTTTAATAGTTTTAAAAAAATCACTTAATTGGTGATAAATCAGAAAATAAGAAGGAGCAAATAATTATGAGTGGAAAATTGAATACTTCTATAAATATTGTTAGAAGAAAGATTCTGTTAAATGGATTGGCGACAAAAAGTGATGTATGTAAATTTTTAAAATGCGGTACAAAAAAAGGCTATGAAATTTATAGAAATATACAGAAAGAAGTAGAGCAGGAAGGGAAAATAAATATTCCAGATAGAATATTAGCAAAACGTCTACTTCTATATGTAGGTTTAACAGAACAGCAAGTATTGAAATTTGCAGAATTAGAAGAAAGTATAAAAAAAAATGACTCTGCGCGAACAGAGTCAAAAGTGTAAAGTTTAAGCCATTTACACTTGTAGTATATCAAAAAGAGGAGAACAATACAAATGCAAGAATTATTAACTGTAGCAAAAGTTATATATATTATTTCTATTTTTATCTCTATAAATTGTCAAATCTTTTCTAATAACAAAATTAATTTTAAAGAACTAAAAAAAGTTACCAAAAATAAAAAGTTAATAAAATTCATTGAAAGTTTTGAAAGTGAAAATAATGAATTAAAAAAAAGTTTGCTTTATTTAAAGATAGAACTCTTGATTGTGATTGTGCTCACATTGTAAAAACATAAATTAATCTTCTTCAAATGTTTCAATAGTGTATTCATATTCATTTGTTATTGTTTCGAGGTAATTCAAGCATTCTTGTGATTCACAAATAACAGTATTAGTTATTCCGATACTTTCAGGTCTAGAATCAAAATAATCAAGCAGCATTAACAGAATAGTAATCAAAGCGACGATACGTTCAAAAGTCAAAATAGGTTTTCGTTCAACAGGTGTAGCAGTGTTATCAATAATTTTTTGTAATTTGTCGATAACATCGTACAACTGATTTGATGCATGTTCAGAAACTTCAATCTTCTGGGAGTTGTCTAATTCACTGTGATTAAGGTATTCAATCTTAGTGAAATCAAATTCTTTTATCATATCTGAAAAAATTGAAGAATTTATAGCAGTGATATCCGTGATAATTTTTATTGAATTTATTATTGACTCAGTATTTGCATTTATTTGATCATTTATATCTTTAATGAAAGAAAAATCAATATTAGATATTATTTCAATAATACGCTTTTGATCATCAATTAAGAAATTTGTTAACTTAGAAATATCTTCCGAAAATTTATTGTTATATTCGCTCATGATAGTACTCCTTTTAAAGTTTAAGTATAACACAAGGGGGTGATTTAAGAATATAAAATCAAAACAACCATATTGGATTTAATCGATTTAATCGATAGAAAGGAATAAAAAAATGGCTGAACTTAAAATAAACTCATCTGATTTAAAAAGTGAAATAATGAAATATTTCGAACAAAATTGCGGATTGCAAATGAAAAAAGATCCTGAATTTAATGCATCACAATCATTCAACGACATGGTTGCTATTGTTGAAATTATCAATAAATTTGAAAAGAAGATGAGAGTTGAAAAAATAAAAAAAGTAAAGAGGTTATATGAAAATAAATAAAATATCAGTTTTAATGGTAAGTGTATTAATTATTTCTTTAGTCGGTAATGTCTATCAATGTAATATTATTGAAAAAGGTATAGAAGAAAATCAACAAATAGTAGCAGATTATAAACTATTTAAAGAAGATTTAAATGATTTAAGAGTAGAAAATCAAAATTTAAAAATAGCAAATCACTCTTATATGAATGCTTTGAGTAAATATGAATGAAAGGGAATCGATACAAGAATTGATACTCAAGAGTTATATATAGATGAAAGTCTATTTCATGAGAACTTTACTATAATTCTACCTGACTTGAAAACAGTGTTAGCAGACTATTCACATATAAATATTGGTTTAGTTTATGCGATTTGGGCAAATGAAACAAGCTATGGAATTAGCTTGGCATGGCTTGTACAATACAATCCTGGAGGACTTATAGATACTACTGGCACTAGTGTTTATAGAACATATATTAACCCTGTAAAGGGCTTTGAAGACATGTTAGTAACGTTAAATGTCCTATACAATGAGGGACTAGTGACTATTGATGAAATTATGAATAAATGGAGTGAAGCAGATGATAGTAAATCCATTGCTTCACTATGGCATGAAGTTATATTGAAAAAGGAGGTAAAATGAATTTTAAATTAGTAGAAAAGCTATTGATGAAGTTAGTTGCTATAAATTTAAGTAAAGGCACTGTATTCATTGATAAAGAAGAAGATACTTTAAATATTAGACTATATCATTCTAAATGGAATGAATCTTCTAAATGTGATTTAAATATTGATTTATATCTATATGATACTAAACAAATAGATGCAGCAATTAACTATTTAGATCGAATTATAGAACATATTAAATAAACAAATAGATGGTCCATGGTAATCAACGCTGAATTATAATCCTCCTTTAAATTATAATTACAGTAAATGTGACCCCATACTTTTACAACGCGATTCAGCGTTGCTTACTGTGGATCATCAAGTGAGGAACCAAAAATGAAATATACAGGGTTACCTTCCTTTCTGTTAAAAACAACGCTGGACGACTCTTGGGAAATTCTTGAGGCTCGATTTGGCTTAAAAGGTTTTGCAATAATGGTTAAACTGTTATCTAGGATATACGGTATTGAGGGTTATTACGCGAAATGGAATAAAGATATATGCGATGTTTTTTCTGCTAAAAACAGAGTGAAAGCAGAGCTCGTATCTGACATAGTTGATTTTGGGTTAAAGTATCTACTGTTTGATTTAGACAAGTTTAACAGTCAAGGTATACTCACTTCAGCATCTATACAAGAACATTTTCTTAGTGTGAATCATCGAAAAACGAAAGTTCCCATGATAGATGTTTTTATTTGCGCCAATTTTACAAAAAGTGTATACAAAAATTTAATAATTGTAGACACAAATGGCAAAATCGCAAACACTTTTAACACAATGGAATTAAACGGAATGGAATTAAACAGAACGGAATGTAATGTAAAGGAATTAAAGCAGTTGGCTCAATACTTTTTAACAGATTTCAATAAGATTTTAAATGATACTGAAATACAATTGTTAAAAAACTTAATTGAAATGTATGGAATAAATAAAGTTACTGGAGCATTAAGGGAAGCAGTTGCATATGAAGCGAAAGAGCCTTTTTCATACATGAGGAAGGTATTGGATAAGGAGGTATCTTATTGAAAAAGTTTATACATATAGAAGTAGACTGTAATGACTACAAGGAAGTAAATACAATTTATCTAAGTACATATGAAAAAAAGTATCAACTAGTAGGGTATGAACTTGATAAATTAAAAAGAAAGGCGGTGTTAACACTTGTTGAAAGAAAAAGAGATCCTGCTTAAGAATGTACATGGTTGTGAATATCGATCTTCTATAAGATGTATATAGCATGGTTAGAAGAATAAAATATCGAAATACAGGTAAACATCAAACCTTTCCTGTAAAAGAAATAAAAGAAATAAAAAAAATAATGGAATATTTATTGAATGAAAAAGAGAACGCAGCTAAATTAAATAAGCTTACAAGATTGTACCAGGCAGACAGGAACTGGATGCTAGTTTTATTAGGCTTTAATACAGCATTTAGAGCGGAAGATTTACTTCAACTACAAGTGATTGATGTTTTTAAGGGTTATGTATCTATTAAAGAGAATAAAACTGGAAAGACTCAAAACTTTAGGATGAAAAAGGAACTTCATGAGGACATCTTGGCATATGTGAAGAGAAACGGCTTGAACCAACACGACTATTTGTTTAAGTCCCAACGAAAGGATGGAGAGATACGCGCAATAAGCCGACAACAAGCAGATAGGATTATGCAAAAGGTACGTAAAGAGTGCAATATAGACTACACCTTTGCTATGCATAGTTTACGAAAGACTTTTGGATATCAATATTATGCAAACCAAAAGGGCGACTTGTTAACACTTCAAAGAATGTACAATCACAGCGATGTATCAACAACGTTGATTTATATCATGTGGAATACTAATGATGTGGAAAAAGCTCGGAAGGATATATATATAGGAAACTACCATAAATAAATGAAAAGGAGAGACGAAGTGGATAATCATATAATAAATAAAGTAAATAAACTTATGCAAATGTCAGAAAAAGGGACTTTGAATGAAAGGAAAGTGGCTTATTTGAAAGTTCAAAAATTAATGGCCAAACATAATATTGATTTAAAAGATTTAGGAATAAAAGAAAAAATAGTGGAAGTTAGGTTAAGAGACTACAATGTTAAAAAAAGCTATTTTAGTGAGTTGCAAGAGGTTATTGCTGAAAACTTTAAATGCAAATATTTTGTGTCATGGCAAAAAAAAAGTTTTATTTTTCCAGTTTTTCTTGGAGAAGAAAGTAATGTGAGTGCAGCAGTGAATGTTTTCAAAAATGCATACGAATATTCTGTCAAAGAAGCTGCGAGGATGGCGCAATATCATTATAAAAATTATGGAAGTTGTAAAGGGGTGTCGGATTCGTTTATTTATGGCTTTGTCGAAGGAATAGAAGAGGGTTTTGAAGAACAATTAGAACAATCAAACGAATTAAGCTTGATGTTGGTTGTTTCCGAAGAAACAAAAGAAGCCTATGATAATAAAGTTTTTTCAAAAACAACTTTAAATTATTTAAATAGAAATAAAATAACTAACAAAAGTTATTATGATGCTGGATATGAAAAAGGAAAGTTATTTAGCAAAGGAGAAGAACAAAAGGAAATAAGGGATTAAATGAATGATAAAAGGAGTTTGAAAATAATGCAAATGATTAAATGGAATAAATTTGAAATGAAATTGAATAAAGATACAAATAGAGAAGAGTTGTGTTTACCATTACCAGAAGAAAATGAAAACATTTTAATATATTATGCAGGAGAAATATTTGAAGACTGTTTTTTAAGAGATGGCGAAGATTGTTATTTAGATAGCGGTATTGAATTTATAGAAAACGATACACATTGGTGTAACTTTCCTAAAGCTCCCAATAACGAAATTAATCCAGGAAATATTGTTTATAAATTTAATCCACTAAGGACAAGGATCAATGAGTGGATCGTAGATTATGTTACTTTTGGAAGAAACGATTATTTCAGTTTTGGATTGTTTAGAAATGGCACTGTTGTTAAAAAAAATATGTCTGATATTGGAGATAATGTTTTTTTTACAAGAGAAGAAGCTGAACAATTAATCAAGAAAGAAGGCTGACAAATGAAATTAAAAGAAAAAGTAACTGAAAAGCAGTTACTGGTGTTAGGATTTGAAAGAAATACGGTTTACGAAGATTCATGCACTTATAGTTTTAATTTAAATGTAGGAAGTTTACACATTGATTTAGATAAAGATAGATGCATTGAAATACAAATGGATGATTGGCATTACAAAGCATTACCAAACATCCTATTCGATATGTTTGAGTTAGGATATATAGAGAGGAGTTAGATTATGTAGAAGTAGAAGCTGAACCAGAAGTGAGTTTCAGCTGATGAAAGTAATATTAAATAAAATGATATTGAATTAGTTGATAAATTATTATAAATAAGAAAGGGTGAAGAAGATGAAACAAAAAAGTTTTAAAAAACAACTGATGTCTATGGGATACAGTAGGAATGAAACAAATGACATAATTAAATTAATTATCAATAATAACAGGAATTTCACATGGGAACTAATGTTAAAAATTTACAAAGTAAACGGAATATCAAAAAATATATGCTTGGGAGTTGATTTGGGAATAGAAGTTGATCATGCAACTGTTGCATTGAGTGTAGCGGTTAGTAAGGCATTTAACGTAATTTAAAAAGTTGTCACATATTTTACTGAAAAGATAAAAGATATTGTTAGCAAAGCATAATGAATAAAGGAGTATTTAAGGTTTATAGCATACATAAAAATACGTTACAGTTTTACGTGGTTTGTAACTTATTTATAGATAGAAAAAGATGGAGGAAAAATAAATGGAAATCATTTTAAATGGATTTACCTTTGTAGGAGCATTAACAACAATAGTGGTTGTAATCGCTGTTTTTAACGGAAATATCAAAAAGAAAGATGAATGATTTTAGTAAAATAATCATGTATATTTTTAAATAAAAAAAGGATGCAGAAAATGAAAAATAAATTAGTAGATTTAAACAATCATTTGTTTGAACAGATAGAACGTTTAAATGATGAAGAATTAACTGGTGAAGAGTTAGAAAAAGAAATTAAAAGAAGTAAAGCAATTACAAGTTTAGCTAGTAATGTTATAAGTAATGCTGCATTGGCACTTGAAGGAGAAAAATATATAAATGACTTTCGAGGTTCGGCGAAGTTACCTGAAATGCTAGTAGAAAAAAATTCAAAATAATATGCATAAATATTCTAAAGAACAGCTTCAATTTATCAGAGAGAGTGCAAAGGGGTTAGGAAATATTGAGTTAACAAAGAGATTTAATGATTATTTCCTTACTTCTTTGTCGGTAGAACAAATTAAAAGCTTTAAGGCGAGGCATAAGATTAGTAGTGGATTAACTGGTAGATATGAAAAAGGATCTATACCGATTAATAAAGGCACTAAAGGGCTATATAATGTTGGTGGTAATAGAACATCTTACAAAAAAGGGGATGAACCTCATAACTGTAGTTCCATCGGTACAGAAGTTGTAGATAAAGACGGATATCTTAAAATTAAGGTAAGTGACGATAAAAATTTACCATGTAGAAAAAATTGGAAATTTAAACATAGATTGATTTGGGAAGAGATTAATGGTGCAATACCGAAAGGGCATGCAGTTATGTTTGCTGATCAAGATAAAAGGAATTTTCATATAGATAATTTAATCTTAATTAGTCATTCAGAAAGATTGATATTAAATAAAAAAGGATTAGTGTTTCAAAATGCAGAGTTGACTAAAACAGGAATTACCACTGCAAAATTAATTAATACCATTTACAAAAGAAAGTGATAAACATTTTTAGGAAGTGAGGAAGAAACAATGAATTTTATTAGAGAACAACTTGTTAAGATAAAAAAAATAAGAGAGTATCATGGAGATACAGGGCAAAAGAAAAAAATCATAGAAGAGCTTCAGGAATTAATTGTAGAAATTCAAAAGGAATTAGATACAAATAGTGATAATCGTACATGTATCATTGAAGAATCAGCAGATGTATATATCATGCTAGAACAGTTACAAATGATAAAAGACATAAACATAATGGAACTACACGATGTAGCAAACTTTAAGTTGAATCGAACTTTGGAAATAATCGATAAGAATGTAAAAGGGAATGTGATGGTTAGTTATTAGTATGTTAAACAAAAAAGAAAAGTCTAATCAATTTAAAAGTGATTTAAGAAGTATAAAGCGGTGGCGTAAAGAGATTGAAGAAATAAACTATGAATTGATAAAAGTAGCGAATGATTTATTGGGTGTTTCAAGCCCGGTGATTAAGCAAATTTATGTAAGGGAAGGAAGTAGAAGTAATACGTCCAGTCATAAATTAATTCTAATGGATCAGGAACAGCGATTAATTAATGAAAGAAAGAGGTTAAGAGGAAATATAGATGTTACTTTACTACGTCTAGAGCGCGTTAAAAATGAACGAGATAAACAAATGATTGAAGAGTTATATTTGAATCACAGAAAAAAAGATGAATATGTTGCAAATCAATATGGATATTCAAAACAAGGCATGTATAAGAAAATCGAAAATATAATAAACGATATTTACTAAAGAGTTTACTCAGTAAACTAAAATACGTGATATTATGATAGTATGAAAATAAAGACATCAATGAAAGTTGGTGTCTTTACTTATTAAATTTGTTATACTAATAATAGAATATTAAAAGGAGATATTATGAACAAAAGAATGCGCCAAAATGAAAATAAGAAAAATTATATAAAAGAATGTCTCCGACAGTCTTACAAAAAAAAACCAGATGTACCCGATGAATTATATGAAAAATATAATTTTGTAGCACCTAAAATTTTTAGTTTTATAGAAAATCCAAAAGAAACTATTAAATATTTTAATCAAATAATTTTAAGCATAAGACGTTATAAAGGCTTTCTGCATATTAGATATGATTTAAGTGAAATCAATTTTATTACAATTGATGCAGTAATTTACATGGTAGCTTTATCATTAAATATAAATAACCAATATAAGCCGAAATTTAATATATTGGGTCCAGAAAACAAACAGATTAGTGAATTTATTTTATCATCTGGAATCACAGACTTTTTTGATGTTGAAGAAGAGGCAAAAAGAGAAAATAATGATTATTTCAGCATGAAAATGGGAAATAAAACAAATGTTGAATTAGCTCAAAATATTTGTGATTTTACAAATTTAAACCTTAATGTGGATTTTAAAGAAACAAAATTTTTATATGATATGTTGATTGAAATGATGACTAATACGGGGCAACATGCATATACTAAAGGAGAGACGGTAAAAAAACAATGGCTTATATTTGCAGAGTATTCTAATGATAAGGTAAAATATACGTTTATGGATACTGGGCTAGGTATTCCAGCAACAATGTCTGACCACGAATTAACGATGGACATGACGGACAACGAAAATGATGACTATATTATAAATGTTTTAGATAAGTTTACTGATGAGAGAAAAAAAGATTCAATATTACTTGCATCGGGGTTAACTGGGAATTCTACAAGAACAAGGACAAATATGTCACATAGAGGAAAAGGGTTACCCGAGATATATAATCATTATAAAGATAAAAATAAAACTTCATTTTTAAAAATCATTTCAGGTGGGTGTCTATGTGAATTTGATGAAGACAATAGAGAACAAATGATACTTACAGAATTAAGTGAAAAGCTGTTAGGAAGTTTATTTTACTGGGAAATAAATATAAACGATTTAAAGAGAGGAAGGACAAAGAATGAAATATAAAATTAGCAAAGAGTTTACAGAAACTCCGGGCGGGAGGTTCTACACAGACGGAGATTTTTCAGGTGAAATGTTTAGAGAAGAAGTTTTGAAATCATTGTTGGAAACAGCGATTTCTTCTAATGAAAAAATTATAATAGATTTAGATGATACGTACGGATATGGAAGTTCTTTTTTAGAAGAGGCTTTTGGAGGACTAGCAAGAATAAAAACCACAAAAATAGTGAAGGAAATTATAGATTTCAAATCTAATGATGAACCTGAACAAATCGAAAGATTAAAAAAATATATTGAAGATGCTTCAAAATAAATATGTAAAACGGATACCTATAGTTATAATTGTGGTAATGCTAATAGGTATGTTTTATATTAATATGAATAATAATAAATTTTTCAAAATGAATTTTTATGAAATCTTTACCATTGCATCTATACTGTTTATATCTATTTATTTTGTTGAAAAAAAAACAGATACGCGTATTTTGAATGTTAAAATTGAAGAGACATTAGATATTATTCAGGGAGAATTAAGCAAAATAAATGCAGAACTTTTTAATGATAGTTTTGAAAGAAGAGACTATACAATGATAAGTCGAAGAATAAGTAATAAGATAGCACTTTTAGAACATTACAGTAAAAAAGTTAATATCGAAGAAGATGTCAAATTTATTAAAGATAAAACGCAAGAATTAGATATGATGATATGTAATCACTTAGACAATGTAGAGACTTTGAGAGTGGTTTTAATAGATATAAATAATAAACAAGGTCAAATTGAGGTGCGGATAGATAATATATTTAAGAAAATATACTAATCCTCGCTTTGCTAGTAACTACAAAAAAGGTAAAACATTTTATATAGACACAATAACCTGTGTCTTTTTTTGTGCCATAAGGAAAGGTGGTGAGCAAATGAATACAATGGTTTATTATAAATCAAAGATAAAGGAAGGAGATTATCATTCGTTCCTTTGTTCTAAAGCATGGAAAGAAAAAAGAATAGAAGTTCTTAATCGAGATAGTTATGAATGTCAAAGATGCAAAGGAGTTTATGATGGAGGTTATCCAGTAGATAAAATTAGATTAACACGAGCTGTACTGGTTCACCATCATGTAGCAGCACAAGAGAATGTGGAATTAGTATTAGATGATGATAACCTTGTTAGTTTGTGTTGGAGGTGTCACGAGATTGTAGAAGGCAGAGTGGATGGATTTATTAAGTTTATTAAAAAAAAGAAACCTACTACAGAAGAAAAATGGTAATACCCCCCTACAATTCTCATTAAACTAATTTTTGGGAAGAACGGGTAAGTAGGGTTGACTGTTCAGGAAAATCCGCGCGCACATGTAAGGGGGGGGTGGATAGAAAGGAGTAACGGATGTGGCAATAACAAAAAAAGATATAGAAGAATCCTTGATGATTCAATTAAAATCACAAAATAAAGAAGGTGTTTTCTTTTGTGATTTAGTAGCTGATTATTTATATTTTTATGGCATGAAAAAGAAATTAAAAACTGATATAAATAAAAATGGATTGCGAATCATGCTAACTAACGGAAATGGAATTGATGTCGAAAAGCCTAATGAATCCGTACAAAATCTAATAAAAGTGAATTCTCAAATGTTGAAAATATTGAGTGATTTAAATTTAAAAGAACCAATTAATGCAGGAGATGGAGATCCTAGTGATTACTTGTAAAGAAATTGATTATTATATTAAATATTGTGAACTGCATCCCAATGAAATAAACGAAGATAGAAAACTATTAATTGAAAACATCGTTATGCCAATACTGGCAAGAAATGATGTTTTTTTTGATGAAAACATGTATAAAAACTGCCTTTTTTATTGTGAAAACAATTATTATCCGTTGTTTTTATATCAAAAATTCATTTATGCCTTTGTATTTATGTACGTGGATGATGTACCACTTTTTAGTACAATTTTAATTTTTATGGGACGTGGAAATGGAAAAGACGGATTTCTAATGCCACTGTGCAGCTTTTTAACAACACCTCTACATGGCATAGAAAAATACCACATTGATATAGTAGCAAACAGTGAAGAACAAGCTAAAGATACTTTCTCAGTAGTGTACGACATGCTTGAAGGCAACCAAAAGTTTAAAGATAAGTTTTATATTTCAAAAGAAAAAATAATGAATTATAAAACAAAATCAAGAATCATTTACAATACATCGAATGCGAAAACCAAAGATGGTAAAAAAACCGGAGCTGTAGTTTTAAATGAGCTACACGCATACGAAGATAGCTCTCAAATTGATGTTTTCACATCAGGACTGGGGAAAATTAAACATCCACGCACATTCATTATTACAACAAATGGAAATGTTCGTGAAGGTCCTTTAGATGAATATTTAGATGTATCTAGACAAGTATTAAGAACTGGAGAAAACCTAGCTAATATATTTCCTTTTCTTTGCAGTATAGATGATATAAAAGAGTTTGATCAGCCGGGAAAATGGCATAAAGCGAATCCGTCTTTAAAATATATGCCTGTTTTACAAGCTGAGATGAATAAAGCGTATCAAGAAATAAAATTATTTCCTTCGAAAAAAGCAGAATTTATTGCGAAGCGAATGAATTTACCTAGTTCAAAAGAAGAAAGTGCAATTGCCAATTGGGAAAACATTCTAGCGACTTCGTATTCAAATACAAAAGAAAAAATTATAAGGAAAATGCCTTCTCTTGAAAATAATGCTGCTATTATAGGAATTGACTATGCAGATGTACGAGATTTTGTAAGTGCTGGACTTTTATTTAAAGAAGGAGACGAATATATATATATTCAAAAAACATGGATATGCAAAAGAAGTCCTTTTTTTGACAAAATTAAGTTTCCTTTTCAAAATGCAGGAGAAGAAGGGTTTAAAGATTTTGAAGTAGTTGATACAGAGAACATACCGATTGAAACGGTTGTAGAATGGTGTGTCGAACAAATGGAAGAATACCAAGTGAAAAAAATAGTTATGGACACGTACAGGTATACCTTATTCAAAACAATATTTATTCAATACGGAATATCTATAGAATCTAAAGATAATCCTTATGGAATAGTTAGATTAATAAGGAGAAGTAATTCAGTATATGCTTTAATAGCTCCTTTGATTGAAAAGTTATTAACAGATAAAAAAATCAATTTTGGAAATTCAGCAATTATGCGATGGTACACAAACAATACAGGAACAACAGAAGATAAATTTGGAAATAAACTGTTTACAAAGATTGAACCAAAATTGCGGAAAACGGATGGTTTTATGTCTTTTGTGCACAGTATGCAAGCAAGAGAAGAACTAGATGAAGTGATAATATATATTTAAAAAAGGAGGTGAAAAATAAAATGTTTAAATTATTTAAAAAAGAAAAACAAAGTGATAATACTTTCATGGAATTGCTAATAGATTGCGCTTACGAAAAACAACGATTAACTGACTTTGCAATTGAAATAGCAGTGAAAAAAATAACAGATGTGATAACATCGTGTGGTTTCAAAGTTATAACAAAGGATTCAGACAGGAAACAAGTTGAATATATATTAAATATTAGGCCAAATATAAATCAAAATGCAGTTGAATTTTGGAGAAGTGTATTAATGAAAATGATAAAGTTTGACGAAGCACTTGTAGTGAATATTAACGGATCCTTATATTTAGTAGATACATTTGATGTGTCTGAATATGTGATGAAAGAAAGAGTATATCGAAATGTAGTTATAACTTCAAATGATAATACATTGACTTTGAATAGAACCTTCAATGAAAACGAAGTTTTACTTTTAAAGCATTCAAATGGCCAATTAAGAAACTTACTTAAATCAAATGCAAATTTAATTGAAGGGGTATTTCAAACGGCGATTCACGGTTTTAATACAAAAGTTCCTAAAGTGAAAGTAACTGTTCAAACAAATGCTGCTTTCAAAGACAAGGAAGGAAATACAGTCACTAGTAATGATTATGTAGACAAAATAGCTGCTAATTTATCGAAAGATGAAGTGTATGGGTTTATGGCATCTAACGGAATTGACGTTAGCGCGATTGATATGAAATGTTCATTAACATCTGAGGATATAGTGAAACTTAAAAACAATGTTTATGAAACAGTTGCGGTTGCTTTTGGAATACCCGTTACAGTGTTTTATGGGAATGTGACTGAAAAAAGCGATGCAAACAATGAGTTTATTACTTATGCTTGTAAATCAATCATAAAGGAACTAGAAAGTTGCATGTCATTTGCTTTTATTTCAAAAGAAAAGTATATAGAAGGCGACCGTGTACTGGTTAATAAACTAAATGTTAAACACATTGACGTGATTGAATCAGCAGGTAATTTAGATAAGCTCTATCAAAACGGATGGTCACATAATGATGTGTTAGACCTATTAGGATTACCAAAACTAAATGAAGATTGGGCTAATGAAAGAAGATTTACAAAAAATTACGCGTTAACAGAAGAAACATTGAGAGGAGGTGAAAAATAGTGGAAAAAATAAAAAAATATTTTGAATTTAAACAACCAGGAAAGAATGAAAATACAACTGAACTTTTTATTTATGGTGATATAACTTCTTGGCCATGGAGCGAATCAGATGTCGGAGCTTTTAATTTAGCAAAAGAAATATCAATGGTAGAAACAGACTTGGTGGTAAGAATAAACTCTTATGGTGGTGAAGTGGCAGAGGGATTGGCAATATATAACTTATTAAAAACTTTTAAGAATAAAGTTACTACAGTTTGTGACGGATTTGCTTGTAGTGCCGCTTCAATTATATTTATGTCAGGTTCAGAGCGAGTGATGAATGAAGGGTCTTTATTGATGATTCATAATGCATGGACTTGTGCATCAGGAGATTCCAATGATCTACGTAAACAAGCAGAAGACTTAGAAAAAATAACACAACCATCAGTAAAAATTTATGAATCAAATTCTAAGTTGACTGAAGAAAAGATTAAAGAAATGATGGATGCTGAAACTTGGATAACATCAATGGAAGCTTTAGATTTTGGATTTGCTACTAAGATTAATGAAGTGCAATCGCAACAAAGCATTGATAAAAGGCATCTAGCAAAACAAGTGATGAAAACAAAGGATTTAGAACAAGAAATGAATATTTTAAAACAAGCGCAAAAACCGATAAAAGGTTGGGACGCTTTTTTTAATAGTTAAGAAAGAATGAGGTAAAAATATGAAAATAAACGGACTTAACGAAGAAAACAAAGAAAAAGTATTGCAGTTACTGAATGGAGAAAATAAAAGTGAAGCAATTATACAAGCATTTGAATTTTTAAATGAAACTAGAAATAAGGATTTGATTGAACAACTTCAAACTGAAAACGAAGAATTTGAAATAGGACAACAAAATGTTAAAGCATTAGGATTAAGAAATTTATCAAAAAATGAAAAGTCTTTTTATGAGAAACTGGCTAAACAATCTGTAACATTCGAACAAGATGATATTATTCCTACAACTGTCATTGATCAAACTTTAGCAGAAGTTAAAAAAGCGAGCAAAACGTTAAACCTTGTAAAAATGGCACCTGCAGGAGTGAAGAAATGGATTACAAGTTCTAAAACTGGAACTGCATCTTGGGGAGCTCTAGGAGATAAGTTGACGTCAGAGTTGACTGCAAAAATTGAATCATTAAATCTTGATGTTAATAAGCTGTATGTTTTATTAGTAGTGCCGAAATCTATTAGAGAACTTGCACTACCTTTTGTGGATAAATATTTTAGAGCTATTTTGGTAGAAGCGATGCAAGACGGTTTAGTTTTTGGTTATTTAACTGGAACTGGCGTAAATCAACCTATTGGGATTTTCAAACACACTGTAACATCAAATGAAGATGGGACGAAAAAAGATAAAACTGTTAATGCTTCTGTTACAGATTTTTTACCTAAAAATTTGGCGCCAGTTAAAAAATATTTATCGAAAGACGGGAAAAGGGCTGTCAATAAACTATATGTTATTGCTAATCCTAATGATGTATATGAATATATTGAACCATCTTTATATTTATTGACAGCAGGAGGGTATATATCTACTGCTAAAACTGCTATTGAAGTAATTGAAGAACCTAACTGTCCTGAAGGAAAAGCAGCGTTTACAATTGATCAAGAATATGTAATGGGAATGTCCGCAATTAAAACTGATGAATATAAAGAAGCAAAAGCACTTGATGACTGCAATGTGTTCATCGCGAAAACAAATGCAAACGGAAGACCGACTGATGACAACACTGCATATATATTCGATCCAACAAAATTAGTAGAGGCGGTCCTAAAAATCAAAGAGGTGACACCTGTTGCTACAGCATCTCCTACTGCTAAAACTGTTGAATAGTACTGATGAATGAAAATTTAGCAAAAGAAATAAGGGACGAATTTCAAATTCCTCCCTTTTTTAGTGATGAATCACTAAAATCATATATCAAAGAAGGTGTTTTTGAGTTTAACAATTTAGTAATAAATACAGATTTTGATATAGATCTAATTGCAAGGTCCTTGCTAAAAAATTATTGTTTTTATGCTTTCAATAAGAAATTAGATGAGTTTTGGGAAAATTACAATAGTTCAATTTTACGTTGGCAGTTTTCAAAAATGGAAGGAGTGGATGTAAATGAACTTACCAGTTTATAATGATGGAAAATTTAAACTATATAAATTAATTAGTGATAATGGAATATATGAAAAAGAGTCTTTAGCTGATCAACAACTAAGTATTTGTTTTAAAGATGAAGGAATAAATGAATTTTTAAAAAATGAATTATCACAAGCTAAAGTTGAAGTAAGTGCTAAAATCACAATTCCACAATATAAGACAATTACAAATAAACATGTAGTTGAAATTGATGGAATAAAGCACAAAATTTATAATGTGAACCACTTTATAAATAAAGACGGATACAAAGAAACTAAATTGACGTTAGAGGTTTATCATGAATAAAGATGAATTAATTAACCTTTTGAAAGACTTAGGTATACCTTTCAACGAAGGAGTAACATCGACAGCAAACACTGAAAGTTACCCTAGAATTGTCTTTTGGGATTTTATTTGGACAGATATAAAATCCAGTGATGATGCATATGCCGATATAGAAACATATCAAATATCTTTCTACAGTAAAGAGCCGCGACATATAAAATTAATTGAATTAAGAAAAAAACTAAGAGATAAGAAAACTTCTCCTATCATTTACCATGAATTTGTTGAAAACGAAAAAGTATTTCATAGTTATTTTAGCATCGATATTATTGTCGATAAATCTAAAGAAAAAAATGTCTATTAACAACACAAAAGAATTGGATGATTTAATTAATGATATTAGTGTTTTCAGCAAAAAAGCGAGTGACGAAGAAATAGTGACTGTATTAAGTGTTGGAGCTAGCGAATTTGTAAGCGAACTAAAGAAGATTCCTAACCCCAAATCACAGATTAAGAAATCAGGATATACACATTTGATAGACTCTTTTGATTTTAGAGAAAAATCAAAAAATGTTGAAGTAGGATGGGGTAAACATTATGGAAAAATGGTAGAGTTTGGAACATCAAAAATGAAGGCACAACCTCATTTTTATCCCACTTGGGAGAAAAATAAAAATAAGATATTGAATAAAATGGTAAGTGAATTATATAAATAACCTAAATAATAGGAGAAAGAAGGATTTTATGTCAACAACAACCAAAAGACCCCCTTTAAAACAAACGGTAGGTGCTCAGCACATCTGTTTTGCATTAAATGAAACGGATGTGTTTACTGCAGTATACGAAGCGGATGTTGAGAAAACAGAGACAGTTAAATCGGTCTCTATTTCAGAGAATAGCGAATCTACGCCTGTGCTTGCATCAGGTAAGATATATGACAATATGAACTCTACAGCTTCTACAGAAATTTCGGTAGAAGTAATTGCGTTCTCGGCCGCAACAAGAGCAAAAATGAGAGGAGATATTGTCACAACTTTAGGATTGATTAAAAAAGGAGGTTCGGGGAAACGGCCCTTTTTTGCATACGGGAAAGTAGTTAAATATTTTGGAGGTGCATTAGATTTAGAATGGTATCCGAAATGCCAATTGACTGCAAATACGGATGAAACGAAAACAAAAGAAGATTCATACAGTGAACAAAATGAAACATTAACTATTACGGCGATGCCTTTTAATGATGAGGGAGATATTTCAGTAGTTTATAGTTCAGATAATAAAGTTATTGCAGGATTAAATGAAGAAATTTTCTTTACAGCACCGATACTGGATGATGCTGATTTAGAAAAGTTATTAACTCCGGATCCAGCTTCAAATAGTATTTTACAAAATGATGAGAAAGGAGTCGCTTAATGGCAGATATTAGATTATCAGATGGGTCTCTACTGGAAGTTAATCTTAATTTTTTAACAGTTAAAATATTGAGCGAAAGCAATATTGATCAGTTAGATGAAAAGATGAGAAAACTTCAAGAATCTAATAATCTTGATCAATTACCAAAATTGCAAATGAAGATTGCGTCTAAAGTCATTTACGCAATCTTGCGTTCAAATGGAAAAAAAGTAGATATGGAAGAAGCACTGGCTTTAGTTCCGGCTGATGATGATACGTTGGAGTTATTGTTAGAAGAATTTGAACGTCGCGCTTCAAAATTGAAAAAAAAACGAATAATGAGATAGAAGAATTTGATGAAATCAAATGGGAAAAATTAAAATGTACTGCGTTAAAAATCGGATTAACATTAGATGATTTTTGGAAGTATAACCCGTTTGATTTTTTTGTTTTAATTGAAGTCTTTGAACTCATGGAAAGAGAGAAGTCAAATGTCTGATATTAAAAAAGTTGGTTTAGTATTCACAGCAGATGGAGCGGTGGATTTTAAAAAATCAGTACAATCTGTAAATACTACTTTACAACAAAACAGAAATGAATTTAAACTCGCTAAAACTACCTGGGAAGACTCAACAAAGTCCTCGGAAAAATTACGAGTTACCAATCAATATTTATCAAACCAGTACAGGGACAGTGCAACCAAAGCGAATGTATTACGTATTGAAATTGATGAACTTGAAAAAAGTGAATCAAAAAATGAAGTAGTTCTTCAAAAGAAACAACAACAATTAACAGCTACAACAATTTCGATGAATCATTACAAAAAAGGCGTGGATGAAACAAACCTTAAAATAAAAGCAGGAACAGCAGACCTTGAAGAATACTCTAAGAAACTAAAGGAAACTGGAGATAAATCGAAAAAAGCCGGAGAAAACTTAACCAGAAACGTTTCAGCACCTATCATTGCTACTGGGGTAGCGGCAGGTGTTGCATGGCTTGAGATTGATGCAGCTTACGATAACATCATATCAGGAACAGGAGCGACTGGAGATACTCTTGAGGGATTAACAAATTCTTTTGAGAATGTCTATGGCTCATTTCCTGCAGATAGCTTAGAAGTTTCTAATTCAATAGCCGATCTAAATACAAGGTTTGGATTTACAGGTAGTGAACTGGAGGGGGCGTCTGAAAAATTCCTTCAATTTGCACGAGTTAACAAAACAGATGTATCTACATCTATTGCATTAGTTTCTAGAGCAATGGGAGATGCGGGAATTGATTCCAGCGAGTACGCTACGATTTTAGATGTATTAACTACAGCTTCACAAGCTTCAGGTATTAGCGTAGAGCAATTAACAGAAAATCTAACAAAATATGGAGCACCGATGCGTGCGCTTGGATTTGATACACAAGAGTCAATTGCTATATTTTCTCAATGGGAAAAAGCGGGAGTAAACACTGAAATTGCATTTTCAGGTATGAAGCAAGCTATTTCTCGTTGGGGTAGAGAAGGTAAAGATGCTAGAGTAGAATTTGAAAAAACTCTAAAAACTATAGAGGATGCTCCTGATATTGCCCAAGCTACATCGTTGGCCATTGAAGCATTCGGATCTGAGGCAGGACCTGATTTAGCGGATGCAATTCAAGGAGGAAGATTCTCTATTGAAGAGATGATGAAAGTAATCGAAAACAGTGAAGGTGTTGTCAGTGATTCTTTTGAAGCAATGCAAAGTCCTACTGATGAAATGAAAGTTGCTTTCAATAACATGAAACTAGCAGGCGAGGATTTAGGAAGCGCTTTTTTAAGCGTATTAGCACCAATAATTGAAAGAATAACGGAATTAATAAAGAAACTAGCAGATTGGTTCAATCAACTATCACCTAAAATGCAAGAGCTAGTTGCAATTGTAGCGATTGTAGTAGCGGCATTAGGGCCTTTATTGATTGGTGTAGGGCTAGTTATCAATGCGATTGGGTCTATTATGACTTTAGTTATTGCTGTTAAAACTGCAATAGTTGGAGTGAGTGCAAGTTTAGGGCTCGCAGGAGCTTCGTTTACAGCTATACTAGCACCAATTCTCGCTGTAATAGCAGTAGTAGTTGCTGTTATTGCAGCAATAGTACAGCTATGGAATACAAATGAGCAGTTTAAAAATGCAGTAGTTTCAGCGATTACAACGATTTCAGCAACATTACAAAATATTTGGAATACAATATTGCTTCCTCTGATAGAAATTATAAAAACTGCAGTATTAGATATTTGGGTTTCATCAATTCAGCCTTTGTGGGATAAATTCATTTTGTTTGTCGAAGCAATTGTTCTGATGGTTACTGAGATTTGGAGTGCAATCGAACCATTTGTAAATTGGTGTATCGATGTTTTAGGTCCTATTATTGTAAGTGTTTTAGAGTTAATTATAAGTAATTTTTCTAATATGGTGAAGGTTGTGATCGATACAATAGGAGGGTTATTAAATGCTTTAACTAAAATTTTTGGGTCTATTAAAGACGTAATTTTTAGTGTGGTAGATTTTATAATAAATGTGTTCACAGGCAATTGGTCGGGTGCGTGGCAAAATGTCATTGATATCTTCAGTTCAATTTTTAATACCATAGTAGAAATTGTAAAAGTACCGATCAACAGTGTGATTGGATTTATAAATGCAATGGTTGATTCTGTTGAAAAAGGAATTAACTTTGTCATTAAAGGGATTAATTCTCTTTCTTTTACTATTCCAGATTGGATACCGGCAATTGGTGGTGAAGAATTCGGCTTTAATTTAGGAAATGTCAATTTTGGAGATATACCTTATCTTGCGAAAGGTGGTACTTTATTAAAAGGTACCGCATTAGTCGGAGAAGCGGGTCCTGAACTGTTGACACAACAAGGAAATAGAACAACAGTTAGTCCTCTTTCGAGAGGTGGTGGTGCTGTGCCAGTGGATATTATTGATTATGATAAATTAGTACAAGCTCTAATCAAAGCTCTAAAAACATTGAAAATCGAAATGAATGATAAGGAGTTTGGAAAATTTATTGATGAAAGGATATTTAAAGTGGTGACATAATGTTTTATTTAAACGGAATATCAAATATTGAATTAGGAGTTATTGCTTTAGAAGAGGATTTTCTATCTGTTGCAGCAATTAGATATAATGAAATTTCAATTGAAGGAAGAGATGGATTGTTATATGAAAAAAACGGAAGAGCTGATGTTATTTATAACATCGCTCTTCAAGTTTTAAATATAAATAAACTGGACGATTTAAAATCTTTTTTTAATGGAACTATTGAATTGAAATTCAGAAATAGAATAACGTATTTTAATGTATATGACGAATGCGTCATTACACGAAATGCAAGTTCAGTGATTTTTAATCTTCCAATAATTAGACATCCTTTTTGGTATGCATCAAATGATGTTTACCAAATGGTTCAAAATGAAGTAGCGAATACAGGAAATGAGCTAGCTAAACCAATTGTTAAATTAATCGGTAGTGGGTCTGTTGATTTGACGATTAATGGAACAAGGTTTATTTATCATTTTGATGAAGATAAAGAAGTAGTTATTGATTGTGATAAAAAAACAGAAACATTTGAAGGGATAAGTAAATCTAAAAATATTGAAATTGGGTTTAATTATCCTATTTTAATTCCAGGATCTAATATAGTAACAGTCCATGATGGAGTTGTTGAAATACACATAAAAAGAAAGGACTGTTGGCTATGATACTTTATGAGGCGAATGAAAAAAAGTTTTTGAACAATGGCTTAGGACATATTAACGATGCTTTATATTGCTTAGAAACAAAGAATAAGAGCTTAAACGGATGGTTCGTTGAAATCGAACTTCCCATTACTTACACTGAGGTTATTTTAGAAGGAAGAATATTGTTTATAGAAACTAAAGAAAAGAAAGGTCAGCCTTTTAGAATTAGTAATGTTGAAAAAAATTCTAAAAAAATAAAAATTATTGCAAATCATATAGCGTTTGATGCAGTTGATTATATATTAGTGGATGTAAGACCTACTGACTTATCTCCGGTGTCGTTTTTGAATTGGTTTAATACCAGAACGGATGATCCAAGCCCTTATATAACGACATCAAATGTTTCAGGAGTAGCAACAGAATACTTTATAAGAACAACGTTATTAGAAGCCTTTGTTAAATCACAAAGTATTTTTGGTGGAGTATATGATATAGATAAATTTAAAATATCTTTATTGAATAAAGTTGGTAATGACGATGGTTACACGTTGATTTATGGAAAGAACATTCAAAATGCTAAAATTATAGAAGACTGGAGTTTTGTATGCACTAAGTTATTTCCAGTTGGGCCTAGTGGTTTAATGTTGCCTGAAAAGTACATTAAAAGTGAACGACAATATGAAAAGTTATATACAAAAACGGTAACATTTGATTTCTCTACCTCATATGAAAATGAAAATGGTGATAAAATTGAATATACTACGGAACAAATAATTGAACAGCTAAGAGAATTAGCAAATAAATATATTACCTCAAATATAGAACCTTTATTTTATTATGAGGTGAACAGTGATATTAATGAATCATTGCAAATAGGAGATATAATACGTGTGAAACACCCTATATTTACACTAAAGACTGAAGTTCAAAAATACACATATGATTGCTTATCTAAGAAAGTGAAATCAATTGAATTCGGAAACTATAGTCCGGATGTGAAAAAAGTATTCAATGATTTAAAAAACACCGTAAATGAGGCGATAACTAAAGCAGAAGATAGCCTTAACTTATCAAATAAGCAAACTGAGATTATTAATAATATAAATAAAACTGGATTTGTTTATATTGATGATAATGAAATTTTAATACTTGATAAGTTACCGAAATCAATAGCAGAAAATGTTTGGAGATTCGGATTAGGTGGGATTGGATTTTCTTCGAATGGTTACAAAGGTCCTTTTGAATATGCACTTACGAGTGACGGTGCTTTTAATATTGATTTTATTAAAGCGAATGCAATCACTGTAAATAAATTAGCAGCAGATGTTGGATCCTCGCTAGATTTGAGTTCAAATAAATCAATACAATTGATAGTAGAGGAAACTTCGGAAGAAATTAATAAAAGCATTGAGAATTTATCTGTGACAATCGAAGGGTTAACCAATACGTTAATTAACACTGGAGGGACAAACTTAGTAAGGGATAGCATAGGGTTATTTAATGATAAAAGTTGGTTAGGTGAGTTTAAAAAAGGTGATAATATCGAATTAAATAAGCTTAGTATTTACAATAGTTCAATTCAAATTGATTCGTTAATACATCAACAGATTAATACATCTATAGGGATATATACACTTTCTTTTGACTATATAAAAAATTACGAACTAGCAAACACGACTGTTACGATTAATGATACTACTTATGACTTAAGTGAAACTAATATAACAAAACTAAAGTACACCTTTGAGGTCAATAGTGCCATTGTTGATATTAAATTTAATAGTGATACGGTAGGTGCTTTGTGTTTAACAAATTTAATGTTAAATCAACGGACAGAATCTCAAATATGGTCTATGAACTCGAATGAAACATTTACAGATACTGTGAAAATTGGACGAGGAATGGAGATCAGTGCAACTGGATCAAACGTAATGTTTTCAGCTCAAGCAGATATTATTGGGTTTAAAAATAATTCAAATGAATATATTGTGGATTTTGATGAAGACGGTGGAAATATGAATGAATTATTAGTTAGAAAAAAAGCAACTATATCAGGCACTTTAATTCAAGAAATAAATAATCAAACAACTATAAATTACATAGGAGGAAAATAATTATGGCGGTATTATTTGATGTTGTCTGTTTTAGCAATGGTTATGGTTATCAAACTCGATTAAAAGGGGAAGCGACTCAACTAAGTCAAAATGTAGCCGGTAATTACTCAACTATTAAAAGAAAGGTTTATGGTTATACAACTGGTTATACAACGGCTTCACATGGTGTGACAGTGAAAGTAAATGGCGGAATCGTATTTAATAATGGTTATGTTAATTTCACGACAACTCCCAAAGTGTTCTTAGAAGATACTATCAATGTATCTCATAACTCAGATGGTGCAGGAAACTACACTATGAGCGGTGAAATGGTTATGTCTGGAATGGGTGGACATGGAAGTGGTAGCGGGACACTTTGGTTGACTACGATACCAAGAGCAAGTGCAATAACTAATTTTCCTAATTTTGATGTAGATAGCAATATAAAAGTAGGAATAAATAAAAAATCAAACTCATTTACTGATACCCTTCAATTGTTTTGTGGAGATACATTAATAAAAACTATTTCTAATTATAGAAATAACGTAAACTTTACATTAAGTGCAGAACAAAAAACAGCCGTTTACAGCTTAATGAAAACAGTTAATAGTGCAACGTTTACAGCGAAGATTACAACCTTTAATGGCTCAAGTGCTATAGGAACGGATACAACAAATTCTAAAGGTTCAATATCGAGTGCGAATCCTCAAATGAGTAATTTTGAATGGGAGCAAACAAATAATTTATCAATCTCATCAAAATATACAATTATAAAAGGTAAGTCAAGGATTATAGTAACGATAGGTAATGTACTGCCAAAAAAAGGCGCTACAATAACTAATTATCAGGTTACTATCGGAACTAGAACTATTATTAAGGATGCGAAGGTAATTACCTTAGAGGCAGTTGACAGTAATATAATTACTATATACGCAATAGATTCTCGAGGAAATACAAGTAGTTTACAAAAGGTGGCCACTAGTTATATACAGTATAATGATATTATATTAAGTAATGTATCTTATTCTCGAGGTGACGGAGGGATTGGTAGTGAGACTGCTCTAATTTTCGATGGAACTATGTGGGTAGGAGACTTTGGTCTGTATGATAATGTTGTAGTAGCGAGTTATCAGTTTAAAGAATTAGGAACTGATATATGGACTCAAGGACAAACACAACTAATTGTAAGCACTCAAAATAATTTTAGTTTAGAACAATTGATAAAAGGGGATTTGCTAGCCCTTGGTTTTGATTCTAAAAAAGATTTTGACATTGTAGTGCAAGTACAAGATAGAATTATGCTAAGTAGAAAACAAATTGTCATTACTAAAGGGATGCCTAGCCTTGCTATTGCAAAAGGAGGAATGAGTGTTGGTGGATTTTATGATGAAAATTTAGGAGGTTCATTACAAGTTGATGGGTACCAAATGACGCCGAGTACTACTTTAGTTGAGAAAGATAGGATACCTGGATACACTGACTTGAATACTTATAGGACGACAGGACTGTACCTCCAACCAGGTAACAGCTATGCAGCTACTGGATCTAATTATCCAGTAGCTCTAGCAGGTCACTTAACAGTAGTAGCTCCAGACACTAACTACATATCTCAGACGTATCATGTTTACTCTAATCAGGACGTGTATGTGAGGACTTATTACAACTCATGGACTGCATGGAAGCCTGTAGCTCTACAAGGGGATGATGCCTCGTTCGCTAATGTCAATGCTAATCGAGTACTCGTAGGAGGTAGTGACATCGTCAGAACTGATAAACCTTCGGGTTGGGATGAAAGAATTATGTTTTCTAATGGGACAATGATATTAAGATATTGGACGAGAGGATCTATTTCTGTTACGTCTCCTTGGGGTGTGTTATATGAGGGGTATTTGCCAAACATTAGCAAAAAAAAATATCCAACTTTGTTTCCTTTTAAAGAGAACCCTCAAGAGATTTATTCGAGTGGAGGATATGATGAAGGTAGTCTAGCACATCTAATTGAGTATAATAGTGGAACTAGACTGCAAACAGGGGCGTATTATGCGGTAAGACCTACCACTTATACTTTTAATATAAATTATGGAATAGTGGTCATAGGTAGATGGAAATAAAAACGTGCAGCATAATTTAAACTAAAGAGCGAAAGCTCTTTTTTGTTTGTCCTTGAATGACTTAAAACTTAACTAGAAAGATGGAAATATATGAATAAGCAAGAATTAGAAGAAATTTTTATTGAATCATATAAGAATAAAATGGATGTCGCAATAGAAGTGACGATACCGCATCAAAATGATTGTGAGACCATCATCAACAAAAATAAAAGTATCTTAAATAAATTAGATTTTTATAAAAAAGCATATACGGATAATTTAGTTCATTCTATGAATGATTAAGTAAGAATAGTTAGAGCATATGCAATTGATTTTTATCAATAGAAAGAAAGAGGAAATAGTATGTTATCAAATTTAGTGAATAATGATTGGATGAAAGCAGCTACTAGAAGAGCGGTAAAAACGATGGCACAGACAGCAGTAGGATTAATCGGTACATCGATTATTATCAGCGATGTGTCTTGGCAGGTCGTGTTATCAGCAAGTTTATTAGCAGGAGTGACTTCTATGTTGACTAGTATTGCAGGATTGCCAGAAGTCTCAAATGATATAAATGACTAATGCTGTATTAGACTTGATTATGCGTACATACAGCGCGTTGATTCCATTGTTATTGGGTTACTTAGTGTACTTGTTGAAGAGTCAAATAAAAGTGCGTGATGCAAACTCAAAAGGAACTATGCTTCTTTTGAGAGTTCAACTGATTGAATATCACAAAAAATATACCGAACTAAAATACATTCCTACATATGCTTATGAGAACTTCGTTGAAATGTATGAGGCGTATCATGCGCTCGGTGGAAATGGAATGGTTGAAAAGTTGAATGAAGATATACAGGATTTAAAAATATTTAATAAAAAAGGAGAAAATTAATAATGTTAAAAGGAATAGACATCGCAAATTGGCAAGCAAGAATAAACTTACAAACAATTGAACACGATTTTGCTATATTTAAAGCAACTGAAGGAGTAGGGTTTAAAGATGTATCAATGGACGCGCATATTGCATCTAACGGTGCAAATGCACTTTATGGATTGTATCACTTCGCAAGACCCGTAAATGATGTAGGACTAGAAGTACAATGGTTCTACGATACAGTTAAAAATCATATCGGTAAAGCGGTAATGGTATTAGACTGGGAAGCCGAAAACATTCATGATGTAATGTGGGCTAAAACATTTTTAGATAGATTTACAGAATTAAGCGGAGGTGTACGTCCATTAATCTACATGAGTGAATCAGTAGCAAACGCTCACGACTGGAGTTCAGTAGCTAAAAATTATGGATTGTGGGTAGCTAAATACAGAGATAATATTAAAGATTGCAATTATGACATAACAAATATTGGGACAGCACCTGTAGTAAAACATTGGGATACTATTGCTATGTGGCAATGGACTAGTTCTGGGGTATTAAACGGATGGGCTGGAAATTTAGACTTAAATCAATTTTACGGCGATGTAAATGCTTGGATGAACTACGCCAAAGGTACTAATACGGATTCAATATCGCCTACACCAGAACCCAAACCTCCAGTAATGCCTAGCAATTCTACATATATAGTACAATCTGGTGATACTTTAAGTGGTATCGCGCAATTATTTGGTACGAGTTATCAAACTTTAGCAGAAATTAATGGAATTGCGAATCCTTCATTAATTTATCCTGGACAAAATATCAAGGTTCCAGGAGCGGCGGTTCAAAAGGATTATAATGTAGTGGCAAAAGCTGTATTTCGTGGTGAATACGGAAATGGTTCTTCACGTATTGTTAATTTGAAAAAAGCTGGATACACAAGCGATGAAATAATCAAAATTCAAAACTTAGTAAACACTAAATATTAAAAATAACCTTCATTCCATTAGTTTGGAGTGAGGGTGTTTTTATGATAAAAATTTTGATTAAATTTAAATGTTTAAAAAAAGGTATATTTTGATAAAAAAAAGTGTATAATACAAGGTGACTTATTAAAAAAAACGATTTTTAATGAATAAAGGAGGATTTTGTATGGAAACCTATAAATTATTATCTAAAATATATTATAAAAATCCAGAAGATTATGAAAGAATCTATTCTTTGAGAAAAAATGGGGAAACAACAATTATAATACCTGTTAAAATTAAAGAAAATGATGCTTTTTATATACCCACTAGTGAAATGCTTAATAAAATTGAAAAAATATTTAAAAATGTGAATGTAATAAGTGAAATGGAATATAAATTACCTAGAATTGCCATCGGTTTTTTAATAACAAAATATTTGAAAGATGAGATTTCATTAACTAATGAAATAGAGGGAGTTGTAAGTACAAGAAAAGAAGTAGAGACAGCAATAAATAATCAAGATAGTGATAAACAAGCTAGATTTAAAGGGTTAGCTGCTAAATATATAAAATTGATTGAGGAAGGTGCTTTTTCTATTGAGTCTTGTTCACAAATTAGAGAACTTTATGACGATATAGTATTAGATGAGATAAATAATTCAAACAAGCCGGATGGAAAAATATTTAGAAAAGAACAAGTGGCGGTGCTAACTTCAACTCAAAAAGAAAAGCACAAGGGAGTTATGCCAGAATCGAATATTATTAATTATATGGATGAGAGTTTACACTTTTTAAATGATGGAGATTCTAATAAAATAATCCGTATATCTATTTTTCACTATTTATTTGGGTATATCCATCCTTTTTATGATGGAAATGGTCGTCTAAGCAGATTTTTAAGCAGTGGTTTATTAAGAAATGAGGTTGGAATTTTATTATCTTTAAGATTATCTTATGTAATTAAGAATAATATTAATAAATATTATGAAGCGTTTGATATTTGTAATGATTCTAAAAACAAAGGAGATGTAACATATTTTGTTTTAATGTTTCTTGATTTACTTTTAGAAGGAACACGAGATTTAATAGGAAAGTTGAGAGAACTTTACGAAAAGCTTGAATTTTACGAAGGAGTAATAGATGAGCATTTCAAGATGGATTCCAATGAAGGGTTGTTAATTTTTATTCTATGCCAAAATGCATTATTCGGAGACTCTTTCTTAACGATTTCAGAGTTAGAGAAAATTTTATCAAAAAGTTCTACAACTATTAGAGGTGTGATAGACTGTGTTTCTAATAAAATATCATTAAATATAGTTAAGCAAGGACGGAAACACAAATATTCTATTAATTTGGAATGCTTGGATAAGCTGAGTGAGACAAAGTAATGCGTTTTAATTGAAAAATTGTTAATAAAACAAAGGTTATAAAAAACAGATAGTGATCTATCTGTTTTTTTTTTATTTGCTGTTATTCGCTTTTTCGATTACTTCTTCCATAGCTTCTTTAAATACATGAGAAGGTTTAATATCTAACTTTTTACAAGATTCAGTGAATTCATCAACAAAATCTTTTGAATATCTACCACTTGATTTCATATTTTTTTTAGACCATTAATCGTTAATATATTGTTTTTGATTAAATTTATTTTCCAACTGAATTAATTTCCCTTTCTGTTTTTTAATGCAAAGAATAAAATGATGCAAATACCTATTATAACTCCAATTGACATATACATATGATAGTGATATATTAATAATGGATAGGGGAGTTAACTCCCCTAAATTTTATTTCAGAAGTTCTTTGATTGCAACCGCTATTGCTAGTAGCATTGTTATTATTTCAAGAACTTCTTTTATTATTCCCATCACTATCTACACCTCCTTCCTTATGTATATATAAAGTGATTTGAAAAGAATTTCTATTTTTTAGGAGTTTTTCTTTCTATATATTATATACACAGGAAAATGTTTTTATATATTAAGGCGGACAATACGGAAATGGTCAAAATAGAATTGCGAATTTAAAAACAAAAGGATACATAAGCGATGAAATAATCAAAATACAAATTTTAGTAAACTCAAGATATTAATGATTTATAATTTAGAAAGATTCAAATTTATATAACTTGATTAATATTGCTATATGATAGTATAATAATAATGAAGTTACTACTAAGGAGCTAATGATGAAAATATATATAGATATTAAAGATAGTGTTGGTTTTTTAACTGGAAGGAATCATGGGCAAGAAATTTATGAAGAATATATCGAGCCTAAATTAAAGAGTGTGAATTTATTAGAATTGATCAGTAATGAGGAAAAAGTGGAAATATTTTTTTGCGATAATTTAAAGGGTGCATCCATTTCTTTTGTGCAAGCATTAATAAGCCCTTTGATTGTCGAAATAGGGAAAAGCAATACTTTAAAGCTTTTAGAACTAAAAAGCAACGATAAAGAGCTGACAGAACGACTATATAGAGCGCTGAATTTTTAATATGAAAATCATGATGGAACTATTTGAAGATCTATCACCACTTATTTCGATTATTGCACTAGGTATATCTATATGGGTGGCTAAAAGTACGCAAACAGCTGAAAAAAGAATGAATAAAAAGCAAAATTTATATAATTTGTATTACAATACCTTTGGAAATTATTTAATTAAAGAAGTTTATGAATCAGCGGATCAATTTGTAAATTGCTTAACAAAAGAACGATATAATGAATTTTCAAATGTGTTACATATTTTCAAAAGCAGATGTTCTTTTTTGAATGAACATGAGAATAAATTGTACAATGAAATAACTCAATGTATACAAGTTATCGATGAATGCGCCAACAACTTAATGAATGAAGAAACAATAATAAACAAGGCTTTAATTTATTCTAATTTAGGAACTATGACAAAAAAAATTATAACTGAGAAATTATAAACAAAGGAATACCTCCCACTTATGTATAAGTATAAGTAGGAGGTATTTTTTATGGAAAAACTAATTTTAGAATTGGGTCACTTAGGTATACCAGTATTTGTAGCTATTGATCTATTGCTTAAATATGTTAAAGGGCATGATGAATTAGAATTAAGAATGTTAAAAAAGGCATTATTAAATGAATTAAGTTAATTGCTTTATCATGATTTTTTATGTTTTTCAAGATATTAGACTAACTTAGTACATCCAACAGGAACTAGTAACTTGGTATAAGATGGTCAGTATGTATAAATTTAATTGGCATACTTTTGGCATAAAAAAATTAAAGTAGTGGTCATTAATGTTTAATATAAGCAGTAAAAACGAATGATATTCAACTATATTTGTAATAATTAGTTATTATCTCAATTCCTGCCGCCCCTGCCAGTTAAAGTTAAAGCCTTATTTAAAGGCTTTTTTTTTATTTTATAAGGTCAAGTCCGTACAAAGTCCGTATTTATGCGGTTCTTTAAATTCTAGTGTTGGTGGAGTAAAAACTATTACTAAATAGGCTGTAA
>CAMQRS010000010.1 GCA_947036815.1 uncultured Erysipelotrichaceae bacterium | reverse complement strand
AAACTAAATTCTTAGGTTTTCTTATTTTGTTGTCCACTAAACTATTGACATTCCAAATACCCTCCTCACTGGTTTGTCCAGTAAAGAGGGTACATATCAATGAAAAGTGTTTTTATAAATCTTCTATAATTTTAGCATGAATGAAGTATCGATCATTAATATATTCCGCATCTGTATTATCAGGATTTTGACCACTTTCATAGCTACATGTATACAATGTTACAATATTATCTTGTGCATTGATCGTCATACCTTCTCTTTGATGAACACTCTTTTCGATAATATAATCAAGGTAACTCAAATATTCAGCATCGCTATTGAAATTCATTTGGTATGAATCACTAGATGCTAAATCAATATACGCACTAAATACCTCAAGTTTATAATTACCATCAGGTGTATATAAATAAATATATGGATGTTCGTCAAAATAACTTTTCTCTGTATAATTTTCTAGTTCGGCAAACATAGTTCCATGTAATACATTATGTCCATAAACAAATGAATTTTTAGACGTAAAATCTGAATTTACACGATAATCTAAAAATATTGAACCCGCATAATTTTCTTTTTTTTCAAACGTGTGGTCTAAGTAATAATCATTATCACTTCCTTGAACAACAGGATATGAAATACTCGTGTTTTCAACAACAACCCAAGCTACTATATCGGGATTGGTTTGCCTAAGTGCCTCAAAGTCTACACTGAATTTTGTTAAATTTTTAGTATCATCAGCTTTTGGAACACCAATTACTTCTTTGATCCCATCTATTTCTGTTTTCTCATCATAATTATTTTTATAAATGTTGAATAAGTGAAATCCTGAGTATACAAATACAATCACACAAACTACCAACATTATATTTAAAACTATTTTTTTTGTATTTTTCATATAATTTACTCCTATCACTAAAAGTGATGTAATCTATTATATACTTTTTATGTGAAATTTGAAAGTGAATTACATTTAATTTATATTGTTTAAAATGACACATTTTGTAAAAAACAATTGACAAAACCTCATATATTATATAAAATTCTAAATATGAACAATGATGGCGTTGTGAGTACATTGGACTCACTGCGCCTTTTGTTTAATATGGAGGGACATAAATAATGGAAAGCAAAATTACAAAGATATTTGGTAGTCAGGTATTCAATCATCAAACGATGAGAACTAAATTACCTAAAGATGTGTACAAAATGTATAAGAAAACAATTTTAGAAGGTATCGCTTTAGATCCTATTTGTGCAAACATCATTGCGACTGCAATGAAAGATTGGGCAATAGAAAACGGTGCTACTCACTTTACACATTGGTTTCAACCAATGACTGGAATTACCGCAGAAAAACATGATTCATTTATTACAACCTCTGGAAATGATGGTGTTGTTGTAGAATTATCGGGTAAAG
This sequence comes from uncultured Erysipelotrichaceae bacterium, assembly GCA_947036815.1. Lineage (GTDB taxonomy): Bacteria > Bacillota_I > Bacilli_A > Erysipelotrichales > Erysipelotrichaceae > CAMQRS01. The sequence goes on along the minus strand of CAMQRS010000010.1, from coordinate 42,315 downwards.
AATTAGTACAAGGTGAACCTGATGCATCAAGCTTTCCAAACGGTGGATTACGTTCGACATTCGAAGCTAGAGGATATACAGCTTGGGATCCTACTTCACCTGCATTTATTAAGGAAGGTATCTTATGTATACCAAGTATCTTCTGTTCATATACAGGAGAAGCTTTAGATAAGAAAACACCGTTATTAAAATCACAAGAATTAATTAATAAACACGCTTTACGAATTGTTAAATTATTCGGTAACACAAGCGCTAAACGTATCAATACTACAGTTGGACCTGAACAAGAATATTTCTTAATAGATAAAACTCTATTTGACCAAAGAAAAGATTTAATTTATTCTGGAAGAACTTTATTTGGGGCAAAACCTCCAAAAACTCAAGAATTGGATGACCACTATTTTGGTGTATTAAAACCAAAAGTAGCATCATTCATGGACGAATTAAACGAAGAGTGTTGGAAATTAGGTATTTTAGCTAAAACTCAACATAACGAAGCTGCTCCCGCACAACATGAACTAGCGCCTATCTTCACATTAACGAATGTGGCAACTGACCACAATCAATTAACGATGGAATTAATGAAACGAATCGCATTGAAACACGACATGGTTTGTTTACTACATGAAAAACCTTTTGAAGGTGTAAATGGAAGTGGAAAACACAATAACTGGTCAATGGCGACAGACACAGGAACAAATCTTTTAGAACCAGGAGTAACACCTTATGAAAATGCTCAATTTTTATTAGTACTTGCTGCTTTAATTAAATCAGTAGATAAATACCAAGACTTACTAAGAATATCAGTTGCAAGTGCTGGAAATGATCATCGTTTAGGTGCCAACGAAGCACCACCAGCAATCATTTCTATCTTTGTAGGAGATGAATTATATGAAATATTAGATTGTATCGGTCACGATAAAGCATATACAGCTAAAAACATTGAAAAAATATCAATTGCTGTAGATGCATTACCAGATTTCAAAAAAGATACAACAGATCGTAATCGTACGTCTCCCTTTGCATTTACAGGAAATAAATTCGAGTTTAGAATGTTGGGTTCTCAAACATCAATTTCTTGTACGAACGTAATGATCAATACAATCGTCTCAGAAGCTTTAGATGAATTTGCAACGCAATTAGAAACTAGCACAGACTTTGAAAATGATGTACATGAAATCATTAAACAAACAATTGTTGCACACGAAAGAATATTATTTAATGGTAATGGATATGATGAAGCTTGGGTAATCGAAGCAGAAGCTCGTGGACTATTAAACTTACGTTGTACACCAGATGCATTACCACATTACTTGGCTAAGAAAAATGTTGATTTATTTACTAAGTATGGTGTTTACACTAGAAATGAAATGGAATCTAGATATGAAATCATTGTTGAAGAATATTGTAAGGCAATTAATATTGAAGCATCTACGATGGTCAATATGTCTAAGAAAAACATTATTCCTTCAGTATTCTCTTATATCAAAGATTTAAGTGAAGGGGTTGCTACTAAGCAATCAATCGCAAATATTGATTGTAGTGTTGAAATTTCAATCATTAAAAAATTTAATGCTGATGTATCGTTTGCTTATGAAAAAACAGAAGCTTTATTCGCTTCAATTGAGGTAGCAAACAAACAAGGTACTTCTATTGAAAGAGCTAAATATTATCAAACAATAGTAATTCCATTTATGGAAGAACTAAGAAACATTGTTGATGAAATGGAACAAAATTGTTCTAAAAAATACTGGCCTTTCCCTTCTTATGGAGATTTATTATATAGCGTCTCAATTTAATGTAAAAACACTTAGCCTTACGGTTAAGTGTTTTTTTGTGCAATCCCTAATTATGAAACAAAAAAAGACAATCAATTGATTGTCTTTTACTTAATTACAATGCCCAGGAGGAGACTTTTCCCCTGCAAATACAGGTGGGTATTCTGTGCCTATTATTAGGATCCCCATACAAGTACAAGTGTTCACACTAATACGCAACATCCGAATTCCCTTATCTCAAAAATGAGGAAAATAAATACTCCTGAACTTTATTATTATACCAAAGTATTTAACTATTTATACTCTTGTATTTTTTTTTTTTTGTGCTTATTCTATTATTTAACTTGAATTCCTAAATCATCCAATTGAATCGTATCTACTCGTGAAGGTGCTTCACTCATTAGATCTGAAGCACTCGCTGTTTTTGGAAACGCTACTACATCTCTGATATTATCTGTACCAGCTAATATCATCACTAAACGTTCTAATCCAATTCCAACACCTCCGTGTGGTGGTGTTCCGTATTTAAATGCATCAATGAAGAAACCAAATTTTTCTTGTGATTCTTCTTTACTCATTCCAATTGCTTCAAACACTTTTGTTTGTAATTCTTGATCATGAATACGGATAGAACCACTTAATAATTCATATCCATTTAACACTAAATCATACGCTCTTGAATAACATTCGTCTTTGTTCGTAAATAACTTATCAATGTCTTCTTCATTCACGCTTGTAAATGGATGATGACAAGCAACATAACGTTGATCACTCTCACTATAGTCAAACATTGGGAAGTTCGTTACCCATAAGAAATTAAATACTGTTTCATCAATCAACTCTAAGTCTTTACCTAGTTTAGCTCTCAGTGCCCCTAGTGCGTTTTGAGCGACTTTAACTTTGTCAGAAACAATTAACACTAAATCGTTTTCTTCTAAGTCTAAACGAGTGATAAGAGCCTCTTTCTCGCAATCTGATAATACTTTAGCAATAGAACCAGCAAGTTCTGACTTATTGTATTTTAAGAATGACAATGCTTTTGCTCCATGATTCCTAATATACTCTTGTAGTGCATCCAATCCTTTTCTAGAATACTTATCAGCAGCATTTTTAACTACAATAGCATTCACGATTCCCTGTTCCTCTAAGATTGTCTTAAATACAGCAAAATCAGTATGATTAAATACATCACTAATATTTTGTAAGTGCATTTCAAAACGTGTATCTGGTTTATCACTACCATATATGTTCATACATTCTACATATGTTAGTCTAGGAAAAGCATCTAGCTCTAATCCTTTAATTTCTTTAAATACTTGTTTCATTAAACCTTCTGTTACATTCCATACATCTTCTTCATCAACAAAACTCATTTCAATATCAATTTGAGTAAATTCAGGTTGACGATCTGCTCTTAAATCTTCATCTCTAAAACATCTAGCTAATTGGAAGTATTTTTCCATTCCCCCAACCATCAATAATTGTTTATATAACTGAGGAGATTGTGGCAATGCATAAAATGCTCCGTTTGTAATTCTACTCGGTACTAAGTAGTCTCTTGCACCTTCTGGTGTAGATTTACATAAGATAGGTGTTTCAATTTCATAAAACCCTAAGTCTGATAAATAATTACGTACTAGCATCGTTACTTTATGACGTAATATTAAGTTTTCTTGTATACATTTTCTACGAATATCTAAATAGCGATATTTAAGACGTGTATCTTCTAGTGCATCTGTTTCATCAGCAATAATTAAAGGTGTTGTTTGAGCAGTATTTACTACTTTCACTTGTTGTACTTTAATTTCAATTTCTCCAGTTTGAATATTTGGATTCTTATCTTTTCTTTCCAACACAATTCCTTCTACTTCTAGTATATATTCATTTCTTACTTCAAGTATTTGTTGAGAAATTGATTCATCAAATACCAATTGTGTAATTCCTTCTCTATCTCTTAAATCAATAAAAACAAGTGCTCCAAAATTTCTTCTTTTAGCAACCCATCCTATTAATGTAACTTTTTGATTCACATTATTTAATCTTAATTCTCCATTAGTATGTGTCTTTTTCATCGTTTCCCTTACTTTCCACAAGTACAGTCTTCACCACAACATTCGTGTTGGTGATCATCTTCACTCATAAGTGTATCCATTTCTATAACTACATCATCAAAACTACAAACCACTTGTTTTTGATCTGCTATTCGTTTAATTGTTAATGTATTCGTTTCTAAGTCTTTTTCGCCTATGATTACAACGCATTTCGCTTTTTTACGATCTACCGTTTTAAATTGTGCTTTAAATGATCTTTGTAAGTAATCTCTTTCACAACTAAATCCACTTGCTCTTAGTGCAGTAATAATTTGTAGTGACTTCAAAGATGCTGTTTGTGAAAGACACATTACATATGCATCTAATGTACTTTCTTCACCTAAGTCAACACCTTCTCCTTCAAGTGCTAGAATCAAGCGTTCTATACCCATCGCAAATCCAATTCCACTCATTGATGGTCCATTGAAGTATTCAACTAATCCATCGTATCTTCCACCAGCAAAAACCGTAGATTGAGAACCCATTTGATCGTTGGTAGAAATCACTTCAAATACAGTATGTGTATAATAGTCAAGTCCACGAACTAAACGATCATCTATTTCATAAGGAATACCTAACCCATCTAATCCTTCACAAACTTGTGTAAAGTAAGCGCTACTTTCTTCATTCAAATATTCCGACATCTTAGGTGCTTGCAGCATACTTTCACGTTTACTATCTACTTTACAGTCTAATAAACGTAATGGATTTTGTTCATATCTACGCTTACAATCTCCGCATAAGTTTTCTAAATCACTTTCAAAGTGTTTTTTTAATGCTTGCTTATAATTCGCTCTACTCTCATCATCACCCAATGTATTTAATAATACTTTTAATTGACTCATTCCTAGTGCTGATACAATTGAATATCCTAATGCTATCGTTTCAACATCTAATAATGCATTTTTAGCACCAATTACTTCTACACCGAATTGGTGAAAAATTCTTTGTCTTCCTTTTTGAGGTCTTTCATATCTAAATTGAGGACCTACATAATATGTTTTCACTGGTAAATCAGCTTCTGCAAACATTTTATGTTGTACAAAACTTCTTGCCACTCCTGCTGTCATTTCTGGTCTTAGTGTCAATGAATCTTTTCCATTAATAGAAAAAGTATACATTTCTTTATTCACCATATCACTTGAATCATTCCCTCTTTTAAATACCGCAGTATCCTCAAATATAGGGGTTCTTATTTCTTTATAATCATATAAATATGTAAACTGTCTAATCACATCCTCAATTCTATGCCATTTACTCATATCCTTTGGTAGGATATCATTTGTTCCTCTTGGTGTTTGATAATTCATTACGTTTCCTCCTTTTATATAAAAAAACGCCCTTAATCTAAGGACGTTTACACGCGTTACCACCTTAGTTCATACACAATTGTGCATGCCCTCAACATCTTTAACGCAGATGATACGATTAGCATTACCTAATATCTCCAAAGCGTCCTATCTTAATGCATTATAAAGCTTTCACCAAACACTTTTTCTCTACGATAATTTATTAAATAGTTCTTTATCAACGACACAATAATATTAGCATTTATCTGATTTAATTTCAATCCTTTTATAAGATTACTCTTTCCACAGATTTTACGCTTGTGATTTTTTTTAAGTTTGTCATTAACCCTTGTAGGTGACTTAATTCTTTTACTAATACAACCATTCTTGTCGTTGCATGTATACCATCATCATTCACTTTAGAATCTACATGTTGTAATCCAGCTTTACACTGTGCCACAACAGTAACGATATCACTTAATAAGAAGTTACGATCACTCGAATAGATAACAAGTTGTACTTCATAATTGATGGTTGGATGAAAATCTTCCTCCCACTCTACATCTATTAATCTCTCTACGACACGTTCAATATTAGGACAATCGCCACGATGAACTTTTACTCCTTGACCTTTGGTAATGAATCCCTTCACAACATCTCCATATACTGGTGAACAACAAGGTGCTAAGTGAATCAGCATCCCGTCAATCCCAGCTACTTTTAGACCGTGTTTTGACATCGTCTTTTTCTTAGGTGATTCATGTTTCGATAACATCTTGATAACCTCTTGATTATCATGAGTTAAATTAACTCCTTTATTATTTGTTAATTTTTCAATGACTACTTGAGCATTTAAACTCTTACTATAAATAGCATAGTATACATCTAAACTCGTATGTAAATTAAATTCATGTGCTATTTGGTCTACTTTTTTATGATCCATTACTTCTTTAACATCTAAGTTTCTACGTTTAATTTCAGCTTCTAGCATATCTTTTCCTTTAGAAGCACCTTCTTCTTTTTGTTTCAGTTCTATCTTTTGGAAATATGCTTTTATTTTATTTTTAGCATTACTACTTTTTACTATTTTCAACCAATCTTCACTTGGTCCAGAATTTTTATTTGTTTTTAGGGTTACAACATCTCCTGTTTTTAATGTTGTATTTAAGGGTGTTAAGACTCCATTAATTAATGCCCCTATTGTTTGATGCCCTACTTCTGTATGAATACGATATGCAAAATCTAATGGTGTTGCTCCATTGGGTAAGTTAATAACTCTTCCTTTGGGAGACATTACATATACATTTGCTTCAAATATATCTTTAATTAATGTATCCATAAATGCTGTTGCATCTGCACTTATTTCTTCACTCATTAATGTAAAGTCTTTAAACCAATGTAGTTGTTCTTCTATTTCTCTTTGTTGTTGTTCTTTATGGTAACTATTTTCTTTATAAAACCAGTGAGCTGCAATCCCACGTTCTGCGATAGCATCCATTACTTCAGTACGTAATTGCACTTCAAAAATATTGCCTTCATCAGCTACAATCGTCGTATGCAGTGATTGGTACATATTCATTTTAGGCATCGCGATATAATCTTTGAATCGTCCTGGTATTGGACGATACGTTGCATGAATATGACCTAAAATTTCATAACAAGATACATCGGTATCTGTAACAATACGGATTGCCAATAAATCTAGCACTTCTTCGAAGCGTTTGTTTTTTGTTACCATTTTTTTATAAATACTATATAGATGCTTACTTCTTCCAAATACACGATATGGTATATTGTTTTTAACAAGTAATTGTGAGATGTCTTGAATCATCGATTGTACTTGCTCATCACGTTCACTTTTACGCATTTCAACAAGTTTTGCAATTTCATAATACTTCTCAGGTTTTAAATACTGAAAACATAAATCTTCTAATTCATTTTTGATTTCACTAATCCCTAAACGATGGGCAATCGGTGCATACACATCTAATGTTTCTGATGCAATTTTTTTCTGCTTCTCAGGTTTCATGTACTGTAAAGTACGCATATTATGTAAACGGTCGACTAACTTAATTAAAATAACACGTACATCTTTTGCCATCGCAATAAAAATCTTACGATGATTCGCAGCTAGATATTCTTTTTCATCTGTAAATTTTAAATTCCCTATTTTCGTTACCGCTTTAACTAGTGTTAAAATTTCATTTCCAAATAATGCTTCAAATTCTTCTTCAGTTACATCACAATCTTCGATAACATCATGTAGTAAACCCGCTGCTATCGTAAATGGTCCTGTTCTTAATTTTGCTAATATCAACCCAACGTGCAACGCATGAATAATATAGGGATCTCCACTTTTTCTAAATTGTTCACGGTGTTTTTCTTCAGCAAAATGATATGCTCTATTGATTATTTCTAGATTTTCTTCTTTATGAATATATAAATTAACTTCATTTAATATTTCATCAAAACTGATCATATCTTTACTCATGAAAGCCACCTCTTTGTTTATAATTATTATGAATTATACCACAATTATACATAATTATTACACTTTTAATGCAAAGTACATAAAAAACAGTAAAAAGGCTTTATTATCGATAAAAAGATAGATACGTATATGTATCTACCTTTTATTTATTCATATGATAATAAAGCTTGTACTTCATATCCTTTTAATGCATCTCTACCATTTAAATCTAATAATTCGATTAAGAAACTACATCCTACTACTTCTCCACCTAATTGTTCTACCAACTTGATAGAACCAGCAATAGTTCCTCCAGTCGCAAGTAAATCATCAACGATTAATACTTTTTGTCCTTTTTTTATGGCATCTAAATGAATGTGTAATTCATTACTTCCATATTCTAAGTCATAAGAGACACTAACTGTTTCTCTTGGTAACTTATTTGGTTTTCTAACAGGAACAAATCCAATTTTTAAATCACAAGCTACTGGACATCCAAATATGAATCCTCTTGATTCTGGTCCAACAATAACATCAGCACCTACTTTTCTAGCAAATTCACTGATCTTATCACATGCATAAGCGAATGCTTCTCCATCTTGTATTAAAGTAGTAATATCTCTAAATAAGACTCCTTCAATTGGGTAATCTTGTATACTTGTAATATATTGTTCTAATTTCATATAGATCCTCCAAACTTATCGTTTATATTATAATGTTATCTTTGTATATAGTCTAGTATCATATTCATTGTTTTTTTATTATTGTATTCATTAATGCTTAATCTTCCGATGAATACCGCTTTTTCATTTGTATTTATCCCTTTATCTACATTTCCACAGTTAAATTTTAAGTAATCTATATCAGACCCTGTATATTTAACATGTTTCCCATAACTTAAGAACATCTTTTTTTGAACCTTATCTGCGATACAAATAAGAGGCATTTCAAATCCACATCCAAACGGTGCTAATTCACTCAATGATTCTATTTCTTTAACAGTAAGCTCTTCTATCATGATTTCAACACAGTCAATCGTAGATTGAATATCTAAAGGCATATTCAATTGTATATATGCTTTAACCCTATCTAAGTCTTCAATATGAAAACTTATTCCTGCAGCCCCTTTATGACCACCATAACTTACCAAACAATCGCATTCATTAAAGAATATTGTTAAATCAATACTTTTACTTCGTATACTTCCTTTTAATAATCCTTCATTAGCAGATAATACCATGGTTGGTTTTTGAAACTCATTATTGAATTTACTTGCCACAATGCCATTGATTCCTTCATGAAAACTTTCGTCATATAGTACTAAAAAAGGTTCTTCACTGACTTGAGTCATCGCTTTGTTACTCATTGATTCACTTATGATTTTACGTTTCTCATTTAATTCATTTAGCTTAACAACAAAGTCATTAACTATCTCTGTTTTTTGTTCCAATAAAAACTTAGGTACTTGATTCACGTTTGCGATATCTGCCAAACGCCCCACACTATTTATTTTAGGTACAATTTGAAATGAAATCTTAGATTCATTCCATACTTTTTTATCGTTTGCTAACAGTTGAATCGCTTCATATTTACCTTCATTTAATAACCGTACTGCTTCTTTTACTAAACTTCTATTTATTTTAAGTAAAGGCACTATATCTCCAATAGTTGCAATACCTGCCAATATAATATGATTCTCCACGTATCCTACGCATGCTAGTGAAAATAACAAGGCTACTCCTGCCCCACACATTGCACTATACGGAGTATCTAATCGATTGGGATGTATAAAGTAGTCGTACACTAAGTCCGCTTCATCATAATTGTGATGATCACTTAATATAATATCCATTCCTAATTGTTTAGCTAACATAAGGGCTTCTTTAGACCCTACTCCATTATCTACCGTTATTAATAATGTGTATCCTTTATCAAAGGCTTTTTGTACAGTAGTTTTATGAACACCATACCCTTCATCGAATCGATTCGGGATGTAATATCCACACTCAATTCCCATGCGCAATAGTGTGTCATACATAATCGTTGTCGCACATATTCCATCATTATCATAGTCACCACAAATCATCACTTTTTCATTTTGTTGCTTCGCTTGTTTTAATCTATCAACGATTGGATTCATAAATGATAATTCCAATTGTTGTAAATCGTAGTTTTCAAATAAAATAGTACGCAATTCTTCGTCACTAAAGTTTTTACTAGCTAGTATTTTAGCACTTAAACTAGAAATTTTATATTCATCTTTTAATCTCTTATAATCATCTACATTTAGTTTATTAACCTTCATCATATTTCCTTTCATTAGAAAAACGCTCTTTCGAGCGTTTTAATCATTAAGTCCAGGAACAATATATTCCTCAACTTCATCTACTTTTTTAAGTCTTTTCTTAACTTTTGTTTTTGGTTTATGTTTACATCTAATGTAATACCATAATTGAGCCGCAATATTAATTGAAGAATTTGAACCTGCAATTAATCCAATCAATAGAGCAATATTGAATTCCATGATTGATGAACTTCCTAAGAATATCAAACAAACAACTGGAATCATCGTCGTAATTGTTGTAACAAATGAACGAGCAATCGTTTCTCGTAATGAATTATTCACAACATTTGCATAATCTGTATTACTTAATTCTTTTTTACCAGAACTTGCATTTTCCAGATTTTCTCTAATTCTATCAAACCCTACTATTGTATCATTGATTGAATATCCAATGATTGCCAATAACACTGCAATGATATCTGTTGTAATTTCCATTTTAAAGATTGCAAATACTGCTAGTATGATTAATACATCATGTACTAATGCAACGATAGCTGCAATTGCATAATCCCATTTAAATCGTATACTAATATAAATTAATATCGCAATCCAAGATAAGATTGACATCAAAAATGCATTTTTAATTAATTCTTTTCCTACAATTGGTGATACTGTAGAATCACTTGCTTCCGTATTGAATTCATCAGATACATAGTCATATACTAAGACCCTTTGTTCTTCATTTAGTGCTTCTTTTATCGCCACTGTGGCTACTGTATCATTATCACCTGATAATTTAACACTATCTACTACTATATCTAAATTTGTGATTGCTTCTTTCACGTTATCCGCATCAATTGCTTCTTCTGAAGTTATTGTTACTTTTGTTCCACTTGAGAAATCAATCCCTAAATTTAATGCACTCTCATTTGAAGTGACGTTCATTCCCATCACAACTACTGCAGCTGCAGCTATCACAACTGATCCTGCAATAAAGTATTTCGCATTCTTAATGAAATCAAAATTAGCGAATGGACCGAAGTATTTACGTTCCTGCCCTTTATTTAAATCAGGTATGTTTTTTTCATTAATCGCAAACCATGTTTTTTTATTATCTAAATATCCTGATTGGATGATTTGACCTAGTAAGAATCTTACAATAGTAACATTAAATAATACTGTAACTATCGTAGAAACTAATAACATTGTCGCAAATCCTTTAACGGTTCCTGTTCCAAATGTATATAAAATAATTGCTGATATAAAAGTCGTTAATTGACTATCAAGAATCGTAGAGAACGATTTTGAAATTCCTTCTTTATATGCAACTTTTACAGTTCTTCCTTGCAATAATCCATCTTTAATACGTTCAAACGTAATAATACTTGAATCTACTGCCATTCCCACTCCTAATACGATTCCTGCAATTCCACTTAGTGTAAATACTCCACCTAATAAATTATACAGTAATAATGTTAGTAATGTATATGCTGCAATCGTTACCGCAGATATAAATCCTGGAAAACGGTATACAAATACCATGAAGATCATGATACCAATAATTCCAATCAATCCTGCAAAAATAGTAACGTCAAATGCACCTACTCCTAAATCTGCACTAACTACATTCGAATATACTTCCGTCATTTGAAAGTTTAATGAACCTGAATTTAATAAGTCCACTAATTGTTGTGCTTCCACTTCTGTGAAATCACCTTGAATGTAAACCGATTCTGATAGTAAAGACTCTTTTACCGACGCTGAACTAATATAGGCTGGTTCTTCAGAACCCATTTCATCTATATAGCTTTGTTCATCACTAAAGTCTAACCAAGTGATTAATAAGTTATCTGTACTAGTTGCTAATTCACCAGTTACTTCTGCAAATTTTTCTTGGTCTGCAATATCTAAATACACAACTGGAGTTCCTTCGTAATAACCTAACGATGCTCCGCCCTCTTTTAATACACTCGCATCCATCAATAATTCATCAGCCGTATTTCTAAATGTTAATACTGCTGAACTACTAATGACTTCACGAGCTGATTCGATATCGCTAACACCTGCTAATTGTACACGAATACGTTCCCCTTCAACACTTATTTCAGGTTCACTAACTCCTAATACATCGACTCTTTTACGAACTGCACTTACTACAGCTGCCATATCCACTTCTTTATTTTCGGCTGTATCTAATGCTTCTACATCGTAAAGTATTTCGAACCCACCTTGTAAATCAAGTCCAAGGTTCATGTTACTTACTGCGCTATTAGAAAACCCCGCAACAAATCCAATTAAAACTAATATTGTACAACTAAATACAACCAATCTTTTCTTAATCATTTATTTTCCTCCAACATTCTTCTATTGCATTCTCTTCCATCTGTGTTCCATCAATTAACGCTAACATATGTAACGTTGCAACAATCTCACCAATACTCAAATCGAATACATCATGAATCGCTAGATGTATACTTTGAGGTGGCATTTTCTTCCACTTTAAGAAATGAAGTACCTTAATAATGTGAGTGTAAGTCAGTGTTGTCAGTTCATTTCTTCTAAGTTGTTTAATTTTTAAAAATACAGCTAATTTAAACTCATTAGAATGTATTACACTATTATTACTCATATATACTTCCTTTCGTGCATACCTTATATTATAAATCATTTTCAAAGAAAATTGGAGCCTATATGAGAAAAAAAACGATTAAATTTTCCTTAACCCTGCTTATTATTTCCTTTATTGCTAAAATACTGTCCTTTTTATGTAGAATTATCCTTGCTCGCTCTTTAAGTACAACAGCAATGAGTTATTATTCCATGTTAATGCCATGCATGATTATTCTAATCACGTTTGTTCAACTTGGGACACCTCAAGTACTATCAAAATTATTAGCTGATAAAAACTATAAAAGTTCAATACTCAGTACAAGTATATATTTTACTATATTTACTACTACAATAACAACATTAATTTACTTTTTTTCAATTCCTTTTTTATCTTCTTTATTATTTCAACAACCCATGCATTCTCTTTTTTACTGTATGCTACCGTTCTTACCTTTAGTTTCTTTATCTGGTTTATTAAAAGGATACTTATCAGGTAAGCAATGTTTTATCTCTTCAACCTTTTCACAAATCACAGAAGAAGTAGTACGTATCGTCTTTTTAATAGTAATATACCAAATGTTCACATTAAACAGCATGGATGCTACACGTGTTGCAATACTATCTATTGCTGTAGGTGAATTCGCTTCTTCCTTATTCATGTTCATCGTTATCTTTTTTCATCAAAACCGTAGAACATTAAAAATGAGTTATGATCATACTGCCTTAAAGCAAATATTACATCATTCTATTCCCATGAGTGGTTCTCGTTTTATTGGATCATTCACGTATTTCTTAGAACCGATTTTAATGAACATACAAATTCAAGGACTTGCACTTCAACAAGTGAGTTTAACCTATGGATTATTGAATGGATATGCACTTCCTTTATTAACTCTTCCTTCTTTTATTTCATTAACATTAGCTAACTATTTACTACCTGCATTTACGTATCAATATTCTAGAAACAATAAAAAATATGCATATAGTTTATTTCTTAAAACTACTTCATTTGCATTGTTTTGTGGATTTTTGTATACCGCTGTTCTGTATCTATTTAGTGAAGAAATATGCATGTTATTATATGGTAGTATTGAAAGTCTAGAGGTATTGCAACTATGCATCATTCCGTTTATCTTATATAGTATTCAACCCATCCTCGGAGTCATGTTACATGCGATAGAAAAACCTACCCAAAGTAGTATCGATACTCTTGTCGGTTGTGTATTACGACTATGTATTATATTCTTTTTAACACCAACCTTACAAGGAAATGCTTTAGTGTTAGCTTTAGTAGTAGGAATGAGTGCTACTACTATCCTTCATTTAATACGTATTATTCACTTCTTTATCAAAGATAATAGAAGCGTATCCCATCATGGATAACTGAGTCATTATCTATATTCAAACAAGTAGAATTAAGTTCATTTCCTTTTAGATCGTATCATAATGATAAAAGAAAACCGTGCCTCTCATGAGAAGTACGGTTTTTTCAAACTGTGAAATTATGAATCACTTACTTTTTTCTTCTTTATATATCTATTCCCTACATAATGATCGTATATGTAAAAGAAGAACAGTGCAAAAACTACTCCACCTATGGTATGTGCGATACGTAACATAATCGCATTTTGTACTCCGTATATACTAGATGCTAGCATCAGTGCACCCAAGCAGTTCATCGTCGTTTTGTATTTATACTCACTACAAAATCCTAAACACAATCCACCTAAAGGACCTATTATAAAGTGTAATGGTGATGGAAGTAATGTATAGATAAGATAAAATAAGACAGACCCTAAGAACACTCCAGCTAATCGAGCCATAAAGCGATGTTTAATATTTGATTCTTCTGAATGATCAGACAATAGAGACCCACAAGCAAATCCAGCCCACATATACCTCTCTATTTGAAAGTACACACCAATTGATAATATTAGGGCAATTCCTAATGATAATTTTATTTTCCATTGTCGTTTGTGACTATAGAAATCAAAGTCTTTTAGTATGTTAATGAAGCGCACTCCCTCATTTTTATCTTTGTGTTTTTGATAATAAATAGCCCCACAAATAAGAATACCTAAGCATGTCAACAGAAAGCGTTGGTAAAGAACTTCTCCAAACACTGGGTTTCCTGCAAGAAATATATAGGCAAAACTAAATAAACCACCATTTCCATCTTCTGGTTTATCACAAGTCATAATCAAGATAGTAAAGAATGATGCAAAATGAATCATCACACTAAGTAGTGGATTGACATGGTATGCAAGGATTGGAGAAAATAAAAGAATCATAAAGACAACAACTAAATTCCTTAGTGAATCATTTATACAACATCCAAAATCAATAAATCGTACACTTAATAGGATACAAAAAATAGAGACTGCCATAGATGTATTTTCATCACCAAACACATAAGCTAATGGTGCGATAAAAAGAATAGCAAACAGAATGATTAAAATAGATCTAGAAATCATAGCGATTCTAAATTTCCTTTTTTCTTCTTTGTTCATGCTTTCGCTTATTTTTGTTTTTATTACTTTTGGGTCTAATTGAAGTATGTTATAAAATTTCATATATTTCTCCTTTATGCTTTCTTCATCAAAATTCATTCCATAGTATACCACTCTAGATCTGCTATGTAAAGAAAGAGAGTCTTCATATAACGACTCTCTTTCTTGGGTTCTTATTGTATATGGTATTTCATTTACGCCATATGTTTATAAATAACATGTACTCTTTTGCTAAGAAACGTTTACTATGCAAACTCTTTAATGCGTGCTCTTTTTATACTTTAAAATCAACGCTTTAAACTCTGAATTATTTCTAATAAAATCCAACTCTTCTGTTTTATCATCTTGAAGTGAATTTAACATATGCTCAAACATAAGCCCATTACCTGTCATCGTCTTCTTCTCTATATGACGATACAATACCGACTCTGGTAATCTATAGTTTTGACTCAAAAGATCTAACATCGTATCCAATGTCTCGATACATTTATCTTCCTTTTTTTGTTTCGTATATAGAAGATAATATGGTAAATACGCATTCCAGTCCCACATTGAATACAAACTGGATGTTTGACTAATAATACCTGCAAGTTCTTCTGCATCCTCCATGTGACCTTGATCTATTGACAGTTCCATTAAATGATTTAAGAGTGTAGTAATTTTTGTAACATCTTGAAAAATTCGTTCTTCGTATAACTTGGCTGCCTCATCTATTTTTCCTGTTTTACGAAAAATAGTTCCTTGTTTTGAAATACGTTCAAAACCATTGTTTGGTAGCATATCTACATATGTTTGTGCCCTATCCAAATCCTCTATCTCGATGCATTTACCAATAATCGTTGTAAGAGCTAAGTTCTTAATTTCTAGATCCTTACTTTCCACACATCTTGATAATAATTGTTGTATTTCAATCTCATACATTTCCTTGTTTTCAATATCAAATAAGTATAATCCACCTTGTAGTGACATTGCACAATTTAAAATAAGGAGTTCACAATTGGGATACTCTCGTATCTTATCCGTTACTAGATTGAATGTTTCTTCATAATTTTCCTTTGAAAAAGTTTCAAACAATTCATTTATCATCATTCCAATTTCATGTTTTGACAAGTCTTCTTGAAAAGAAAGTAAAGTGTTCAGGTCTATGTGTAACAGTCTTGCTAATGGTGGTAACAGTGTAATATCTGGATAAGATAACCCTCTCTCCCATTTGTTTACGGCAGGTGTTGTAATACCCAATCTCTTTGCCACCTGTTCTTGCGTTAAGTTTAACTCTAGTCTCTTCGTCTTTATTATTTCATTGATTTTCATTATAGTTATCTCCTGTATGTAAGGTAATCAAAACGTTTTGATACTTATAGTATATCAAGCAACAATACTCATAGCAATTGAGTGTTCGTTAACTTTAGCTATATAAAGTTTACTATCAGTTAATAAGGAATAACGAAAAAGAAATGTAATTACTAGATCTATGTTATAACAAAAAAAAGGAGTCAATCATCCCTTGGATAAATGACTCCTTATAAATACGCGAATATCAATTCTTATATTGTTGTCTACTAAGACATTGACATTCCATGATATTTTTATTACTTACCTCTACTTGATAGGTATCATATCAATAGGATAGGTAATTACTTTTTTTAGTTATTTGCTAACAAGATTTGTTCAGCTTCACTGTTCCATAATCCGTTATTTTTTTTACATGCTTCATGTAATTTTGCATATAATTCATTATCTTTACCTAATTCTTCGAAATCCGCAATTGCAGTTAAAGGCATTTTCACATGAGTATATGTTAATTTTTTCCCACCTGGAATTGTTGGTAAGTTAGTTATCGCATTAATAACTGAATCAATACCACCAATATGAGTAATCATAACTGCTGTTTTAATTAATCCTTTTGCATCTTTTTCGATTGCTTCTTTCATGTCACCAATCGTTCCACCTGTACTTCCTAAGATACGAGTTCTAGAGTAGTGAGAGTTATATAAATTCATATTTGCTTTAAAGTTCGGATCTGTAGGTCCTGCAAATAAACTTAAGTTTCCATCATATGCTAAGATTGCATCTCCTAATTCACACACATTTTGGTATGCTACATAAACAAATACATCATCATAACCATGACCTTCAGCAATTTCCATTAACCCTTCTTTTTCATCTTCCATCTTTGCAGTATTCACATAGATTAATTCAACTCCATGTTCTTTTGCTTCTTGTTCTGATATTACTTGTTTCGCTCTTTCAATTCTATCATCACTAATATCAGTAACAACCAAACGTTTAGGTTTGTTGTCATAAGTAAGTGCATAAGAGATTGCTCCTAAGCCCATTGGACCACATCCACCTAATATAATCACATTCCCATCTGTTTTCGTCCCCATAACATGGTTATAATTTCCAGGTTCAGTATGGTAGTTAGTGTGATATCCACTAATTACACAACACATAGGTTCTGCTACACTCGCAGCAAAGTAGCTATCTCCTTCAAAAGTCCATATACATCCCGCTTCAATAATATCATTAGGAAATATACAGTAAGTAGCAGCTCCACCACACCATTGGTATGAGTATCCCGGTGATTCCATTTGTCCCGGAATTGCTGGTTGTTGTGCAAATTTTTGACCTGGTTTGAATTGTCCTTGCCATTTAGTTCCTACTTCTACAATATCTCCAGCAAATTCGTGTCCAATAATAATTGGGTTATTATATACATCATTAGGTACACGTTTATGTGCAGCCCCTTGTTTTAATGTTTTCCATGTTGACATACAAATGCTATCAGATACTATTTTCACTAAAATTTCATCTTCTTTAATTGGTGGTAATTCAAAAGTATCTAAACGAATATCATCTACTCCATATAATCTAATTGCTTTTGTTTCCATGTTATTTTACCTTTTTTATTTTTACTTGTTGTTTTAATTCATTAATTCTATCTAATGTTGCTGGTTGTGTCCCTTGTGTTTCAACTGCACCCGCACTACAAGCAACACTTAATGTAATCATATCTTCCATACTATAATTATTGTCTAGTGCATATGATAAAGCTGCTACCATAGCATCCCCAGCACCTACGCTAGAGTGTGCTTTTATTTTCAGTCCTTCTACATGATATACTCCTTCATTACTTAAGAAATATGCTCCTTTAGAACCCATAGATATAACTACAAATTCAATTCCTTGTCTTAAGAATTCTTGTGCTTTTTCTACTATTACACTATCTTCAATAGATTCATCTTCATTAAAGAATTGACATAATTCAAACTTATTCGGCTTGATTAAAGTAGGCACAGCTGCTAATCCTTCTACAAATAAATCTTTATCTGCATCAATAATTGCACGTGCTCCCTTTGTTTTAACAAACTTTGATAGTTCACAGTATATAGTAGTTTTTACTCCTTTAGGCGCACTCCCACTAAAGACAACAATGTCTCCTTTTTTTACTATGCTTTCTAATTTGTTTTTTAAACCTTCTACATCATCTTCACTAATTGTTGGTCCTATTTCATTTAATTCAGTTAAATTCATTTGAGCATCTAACACTTTTAAATTGACACGAGTATTACCCATTACGTTTACCATATCATGGTGAATTCCATATTCATCTAATACATTTTTAATGTATGATCCATTACTTCCTGCACTAAATCCAGTAGCGATAGATGTTCCCCCCAGGTGGTGTAAAGTTTTAGAAACATTAATTCCTTTACCACCTGCATTTGTAATCACATTATCTAGACGATTTAAGCCATTTACTACTAATTCATCAACAGTTACTGTTTTATCAACAGCTGGATTTAAAGTAACACTAATAATCATATGTTACACTCCCTGTGTTAATAATTCATAAATGAAATTAACATCTTTTGTATGTATAACTTTTTCTACTGTTTCCATTTCACATAATGCAATCGCAATGTTAGATAAGACAGCCATATGGTCATCTCCATGTGCTGCAATTCCAATTACAATATTCACTGTTTCTCCATGCCAATCAATTCCATTTGGATATATTCTCACTACTAAACCTGTTTCTTTTACGTATTTAGATACTTCGTATTCTCCATGAGGAATTGCTAATGTATTACCAATGTATACACTTAAGCTATGATCTCTATTCAACATTCCTTCAATGTATCCTTTTTCCACATATCCTTTTTCTACAAACATATTTCCACAAGAAACGATTGCTTCATCACTTATACAAGATTCACATCCTAATACGATGTTTTCAATGCTTAATACTTCTTTTTTCATTATAATTCTCCTTTACAACAACGAGTGTAAATGCTCTTTCAATTTCATTTCTATTTGTTTATATACTTCATTACTATCAGATTGTTTTAATGCATCATAAAATGCTTGGTCTTCAATTAAACTAGAAGATATTTTTCCCATCATCTTAGATATCTTTGGATTGACTTTATCATTCATCAACATTAATAATCCAAACTGAACATTCTTTAAGCTTTCACTTCCTGTACTAAATCTTAGTACTTTCACAATACAGTGATTTACTAGACTTGTTCTTGTATGAATTAGAGCTAATCCCAAATCATTAAACACCATGGTTTCCATTTCTTCTCTTGTATACAACGCTTGTTTTATATTTGCTTTTATTTCTTCATTGATAGCGAGTAAGTCTACACTGCAGTCAATTAAATCATTTACTGTTTGTATATTAGTTAATTCATGTACACTAATAGAATTTAATAATTTAAGCATTGCACTACTTACATAATGAATACTTTCGATATTATCTTGTTGGACACTAGCTACTGTTTTTTTATTCATCCGTATGTGTTTAATTTGTGTTTTTATTTTATCTACATCTATTTGTTTTAGTAACGGATTAATCGTAATACACTTATTTGTATAATTTGTTAAGTCAAAAGTAGATACAATAATATCAAGTTCAGTTTCATTATCCAACATCTCTTGTATCGAATAGGCTTCTACACTTACTGCAGCATCACTCACTTGTTTTAATCTCGCACATAATAAGGCGCTTACTCCAATTCCCGAACTACACACAACACCTATACGTATAGGAACTGACTGTATTTGCTTGTGTTTACATCTTTCAATGGCTGCTCCAAAATGCATCGTCATAAAACCAATTTCATTTTTATTTAGAGTTAATTCATATTCATCTTCTATGATTGGACACACACTCTTTGTTGCTTCATATAATTCAGTATACATACTTATGATCTCATCTATTAATGGATTTAATATAGGCATTTCATACTTAATTCTTATTAAAGTTGGTTTTAAATGAACTAATAAACTTCTTACCAATTCATTGTCTTCTCTAATATTGTATTTAGTTGGAAATGCTTGAATTATTTGATGTACTATACTTAATAATCTTGTATCATAATCCATATCTTCGTTTATTTCTAAAGGTTCTTTTTGAATATTTAATTTAGCACCTTGTATATGCATCGCAATATAAGCAATTTCATGTTTTGGTATTGTTATCCTAAATGAAGTTTCTAAATACTTAGCCATTAGAGTTGCTGATTTGAAACTTTCTTCATTTTTCATTAATGTTATCGCAAATTCATTTGGTTCAATCTCTTCATTTTTTTGAATTCGATCGATAGCTACACTCAAATGAATGATTAATCCAATATACGAGCTTTGAGAATACTTAGATAATTGAAGTATGTCTTTATGTTCATAGAATGCAATTAATATCTGTTTAATTACTTCTTGATTTAATAATTTCATAATACTGTTGTATTCTTTATTAAATATATTATTCAATACACTTTCTTCATCTATGAATGCCTCTTGTATCTGCGTTGTGATATTGTTACCTATCATTAATGATAATGCTTTACGATAATTTACTTCATCTCCAATCAGTTCAATGTTTGACCCTGATTTACGTTTCAGTTGTAGATTTTGTTCTTGTAACCATGTCTCTACCACATTCAAGTCATTGCTTATTGTTGCTTCGCTTACTTGAAACTTATTCGCATAAAATAATATTTTTTCTAATCGTTTACTCTTTAATATTTCATATGTTAGTAAATTTTGTCTTTCTTCTTTTGATAAGAACTGATTTTCTTGTGCATATAACTCTTGTTTAAAGTTTTCTAAATGAATTGCTTCTCCTAGTATACGTATTTCTTTTTTTGTTGATAGAGTTAAACCATAAGGTTTGGTTAACTCTTCTATCTCTTTTAATTCTCTAAATATCGTTCTTGTTGATACTTTTAGCTGCTTTGAAAGAAGGTTTACACTAACCTCGTTTTCATTTATACATATGTCTATTATTTTATATATTCTAGTAGATAAGTTCATGTAAACCCTCCTTTTTTAGTAACAGCTTTTTAGTTCTTCAACAATTTCTACATATTCTTTCATTGCCATGAAGTTTGATATTTTATATACCTTAGCAGTAGGTACACGGTCATGTACTCTTTGAGCAAGTGATTGTTGTGTTACTACTACTTGTGTATCTTTAGGTAAATCATCGATAGCACAGTTGTTTACTTCGATGTTTAATCCTTCTTCTTGTAATTTTTTTCTTAGTAGAGATGCGCCCATCGCACTTGATCCCATACCAGCATCACATGCAAATGTGATTTTCTTAAGTCCAACTAATACAGTATTAGTTGTTGTTTCTTCAATAGCATCTACATTTTGTGTTTGTTTTAAGTCTTTTACTTTTTGTTGTGCATCTTCTAAATCGTTATCATCTTTATCTGTTACTTTCAAGATTGCTACCGCAATTACACATGTTACAGCAGCTGCTACAACTACACTTAAGATTACTCCAAAGTAACTTGATTTTTCACACATCGATAAGATTGCGATAATACTACCCGGTGATGCAGGTGCAACTAATCCTGAATTAAACATAACATTTATGAATACTCCACTTGCTCCCCCAGCCATTAATGCAATAATTGTGAATGGGTTCATTAATACGTATGGGAAGTAAATTTCGTGTATACCTCCAAAGAAGTGAATGATTGCTGCTCCTGGAGCACTTGATTTAGACATTCCTTTACCTACTAATGAATATGCCAATAATAATCCTAATCCTGGTCCAGGGTTTGCTTCAATTAAGAAGAAGATTGATTTCCCTGTTTCTAATACTTGTTCTGTTCCTAACGGAGTAAATACTCCATGATTAATCGCATTGTTTAAGAATAATACTTTTGCTGGTTCAACTAACAATGACGTTAAAGGCAATAAGCTATTTTCTACTAAGAATGCTACTCCTGCTCCCATAGCATCTGTAAGCGCAATACATACTGGATTAATTATATACATTCCTAGGCATGCTAAGATAAACCCTATAATACCTGCCGAGAAGTTATTTACTAACATCTCAAATCCTGATTTTACTTTTCCATTTACTACTGCATCAAACTTTTTAATTGCGTATCCACCAATTGGACCCATAGCCATACATCCAATGAACATTGGAATGTCAGCTCCTACGATTACCCCAAATGAAGCGATTGCCCCAACAACTGCTCCTCTTTTCTCGTATACCATGTGACCACCTGTATACCCAATTAATATTGGCAATAGGTATTTCAACATTGGATCTACCATTGTTGCTAACTTCTCATTAGGAAGCCATCCAGTTGCAATAAATAATGCGGTGATTATTCCCCACGCGATGAATGCCCCTATATTTGGCATTACCATCCCACTTAGGAAACGCCCAAATCTTTGTACTGATTCTTTCATTGTGTTACCTCTTTTCTGTTCTTCTTTACACTCCTATAGTATAAGTTGAAGCACACGTACTTTCAATAAATGCAAATTCAACTTTGGCAATGTCCTTTGTGACAAAAATTGGTTTTCTTTACAATACAATTTTACCACATTTATTTATGTGATATATCTTATTTTTTATCAAGCATATATACTTGTTGTTAGTTTCAACTTTAGATAGCACAACCTACAAATATGAATTAAATGGCAATGTGGACAATAAAACTTCATTCACCAAATGAATTTAAATCGTTGTTTTTTTAATAAACTAAAAAAATCGCCATTCTCTCGAATGACGATTATTTAATATTGTTCTATTACGCTATAATATTTTGTGCATTTTCTTTAAAAGAACTTACAAGTTGCACGATTTTCTTTTGAGAAGTAACATCAAATAATTTTATGAAATTTACTGGATTATCAAATGGCGGTTTCATAAGCGTTCTTATGTTTTCTACATAACCATTTTGAACTACATAATCGATAGTATTATTTACACATACCTTTATGCGTGCTTTTAAAAACCTTTTCATGGGTACGCTTGTACCTATGGAAAAGACCCTTAGCAATTATTCAAATACAATCGTTGCGCATAATATTATTTTCTGTTTATTTGTTTACCTATATCTTATCTATTCGTTTTGAACATTTAATCAAAATGTAGTAATCAAATCCTAATTTGTCAAACTTCTAAACAAATTGCCATTAGTTACAATTATTTGATAATCAACATTTATCTTTTTAGCAACTTCATCATTTTGAAAAGCCATAAACTTTTTCTTGCATTCAGTTTTATTTCTAGCTGAATGTCTACTTAATCGCGGGTTTCCACTATCTGAAAAATTATGTAGTATCAGTCTTCTTTTTGGATTTTGAGATAATAACAAACCTAATCTTTCCCACCATAATTTGTCAGTTTCTCCTAAAGACATTCCATAAACGTAATATATTAAACTTCTTTCAAGTAGTTCATGTCCATACTTATCATTAAATTCACCAAACGCTTTATTATTCTGTTGTTTTACTAGTTGATTAATATCATTATTATCGCCTTCAAATAGATCAATATTTTCTATTTGACTAACATCGTTTAATCCTAACGACATCTCTTTTAAAATAGTTCCATGAATGTGTCGAATTTCCTTTATTTTATTTGTACGAACAACATGACCATAGTTATATTGTTGATATTGAATATCGCTAGATTTATCAAATTCATCTATAAATAACGTATAATTAAAAATTAAAAAATTATAGAAATATCCAGATGCAGCGAATGCATTAAATATTTCTTCGATATTTACACGTTCCTCCGCATTGAAACCTTCGTAGATATCTTGGAAATCATCACCAAATTTTTGACAAATATCTTCCGTAATATCAATTTTTTTAGATTCAAAAGTTAAATATTCTGCTAATTCATCAATAAAGTCATCATGGCTTCCCATGAATTTTTCTTTTTCACCAATTTTATAATTCGATGTATATTCTCCAAATTTAATCTCAGCATTTGCCCAACTAACAAGATTTTTTGTGATATCTTTTTTGAATTGTTCAATATTTTCATTTTTGCTGCTTTTATTAAGATAATAAGCTATAAAATCTTTATATGTCGTCTTTAAACCTAGATTCAAATCAAATCCATTTCCTACCAGTATAGTAATTTCCATTTATCTCATCCCCCTTACTCAAAACCCTCTTACATAAGACGATTGTATAGCATTTCTACATCTCAACGTGTTTTTAAAAACATGAACACATTTGTCCAGATAAACTCATAAAACTCACGTAGACAATGTTTTTGACTTTGCTAAAATGTAATTCTTGTTTATTTTCTGGAAATATTTTGGCATAACCTTCCCGTGAGCACTTTAAATTGTTCAGATGCTAAATAGTTTTCATCAAGGGAACGAATGAACATAAGGTATTATAATTGCTCAATCACTGTAAGAGGCTTTGTAATACTTCCTGCCCACATATCCACCCTTATCTATTTTTTTTCACCTGACATCATGATTATTAAACTATTGCTGTGAACAATCAAATATCCATTGATACATATTCGTTTTATTTAACTTTGTCAGTGTCGTTGTAGATAGTTTACAAATATCTCTAAAGACTGGTTTTGTAATTTTTTCTATTAATATAATACCATGTTTTTTAATGAATTTATTACTAAAACCTCGCATTTAGTCGATTATATATATATAAGTATACAATTTCTTTGTAAATTATTTCTTCAATTTAAGCTTCTATAGTATTCATCCTACCAAACCCATTTCATGTGATTTATCACTTTAAACTTATCTGTTTGTTCTGTAGTATCATCGTACATACCTAAATATAGAACTTAATAAATTTCAAATTTTATATTCTGCATTCCTAATTACTTAAATATAGCTTATTACGTATTATTCCTTTTCCTTTACTCGCTGCTGTTTATTTTATTACAACAACATCAGGTTTCGTTGTTAATGATCTAGCAATACCAATACTTTGATTTTATCCCCCGATAATTGAACACCTAGATACACGGACAGCCGATATAACTATGTTGTATTATAGAGTTAGAGGTAACTATATGAAAGTGAATTGTACAAATTGTAATGCTACGTTTAATGAATTAGAACCTAAATGTCCTTATTGTGGTTCATTAAATTATAAAGGCGCTGATCTTGAATATCATGAAACATTAGATGAATTATTAGGTGACTTAAATGAATTACCAGAACAACAAGTAGATAACTATAAAGAATCTATTGTATCATCTACTAAAAAAACAGGTAAATATTTATTTATCTCCATCATTATTACAACAATTGTTTTAATTGTTGTTTATGCTGTATTTTCTAAATTGAATAATAGGTATGATACAGATGATGTATTAGACTGGAGATTAGAAAACTATGTTATTGTAAATCAATTATATGAAGATAAAAAATATGATGAGTTGGTAGAATTTAATAATAACATTACTGAAAAAGAATATGATCAAGGGTTCAACCTTTTTGATTGGGAATATTATGATTTTTTAAGTTGTTATAGAGGGAATATTTATTCTGAGGAAATCATTGAATACGCTGGTATAGAAGAATTATCAACAGATGATTTAATAATATTAGTAGAGTATCACTTAGAATATTTAATGTATATAGAAAAAAATGAAGAACACACTTCTGAACTAAAACTAATAGAAACATATCTTAATCAATCAAAAGAATATTTAATGAATAAAGAAAACTTAAGCGATGAATCAATACAAGAGATTTATGAACTAGCTGTAGATGTTGAATATGACCACATTAGTGCGCTGAGTATAGATGTCTATCTTTCGAAAAGAGGAGAATAATATAAGAAATGTACTAACTGTGGAGCTAATTTATTGATGGATGCGCCTTTTTGTCCATTCTGCGGTAAAGAAAATGTTTATTTTAAACAACATCGTGAAGAAATGTCGCAATATTAAGAAGACTTTAGCGCAACAAAAGAAGGTGTAATAGAAGAAACTGATAGATTTAAGCATAAAACAATTAAAATCACATTAATCGCTATTATATTTGCATTGAATTTAGCAGTTCTTTTTGTGAATATGAAAGTAGATACATTTAGTGATTGGGCAATCACTATTCATGTCGCAATAAATGAAGAAGAAATAATGATGGAATTAGATTCTTTAGAAGAGCAAGAAAAGTTTTCAGAATTTTCGTACCTATACAGTAGTAATAGATTATTTAGTAATGACAATTTCGATCATTATTATAAAGTTAACAGAGCAACAGATGAATATTTTTTTGCGTTAACTACGTTAGTGCAGTGGGATGAGATAATAGAGTTAAGTAAAAGTGAAGAAACTGAGTTAGAAAAATCGGTTGAAAATTTAACTCAATCTATAACGTATTTATCTACGGTTAGTCATCAAGATGAATATGATGA
The DNA here is from genome assembly GCA_947036815.1 of uncultured Erysipelotrichaceae bacterium. Taxonomy (GTDB): domain Bacteria; phylum Bacillota_I; class Bacilli_A; order Erysipelotrichales; family Erysipelotrichaceae; genus CAMQRS01. The sequence goes on along the minus strand of CAMQRS010000010.1, from coordinate 15,599 downwards.
TGACTCAATGTTTAGTACAACTCATCTAGCTAGTATTTATAAAATGCAGGATAATATTCTGGCTTTACTCCAACAATATTTTATTTTAGATGAAGAAACTGTAAATGATTTTTGGACACTGACTCCACGCGAGATGGAAACTAAATTATTAGAAGGGGTGATAGAAAATGTTTAACAAATTAAAGAAAGCATCAAAAATAGATATTGTATTATTTTTAGTTTCCTTTGTTTTAATAGTGAATATTTTTTGGACCGGTATAACCTATCTAAATAATGATTCGTATTATTTAGACGAAGATGATTTCGTAAATGCCATTATGGATGAAAACTATAAGGTATTGCTAACACAAACCGATTATCATCGAGTAGCGGATGTAGAAGTAACTAAGAGAATGAACGAGTGTTTAGCAGTAGCAGATTATTATAAAGCTGCAATTTTTTACCAATCTTATCATGATATTAATGCAGAAGTTGCTGATAATTTTTATGAAATTATGATAGATTCAACGAAAAATACAGGAGCACTTAGTTATAGTATTGAAAAAATAAATCAAGAATTAGGAATCACAGAATAGATAGATGAACACATAAAAAATAATGGATGAATTCCATGAAATTACTTTTGATAGATAAGTATCACAAATAATTGTGATACTTCGTTTAAGAAAAAAGAAAGCAGTAATTCATTGTGATTGAACAATAAATTACTGCTTTTTATTTGTTTATAAAGTGATTGTATTAAACACTATCTTTTATCCATTAATCTATACTATCAGCAGTGTTTAACATATTACCAATAAACACTCCATATCCTCTTGTAGGATCATTCACAGCTACATGTGAAACTGCGCCTACGAGTTTATTGTTTTGGACTATCGGTGAACCAGACATTCCTTGAATGATTCCACCACACTTATCTATTAAGTCTGTATCTGTTACTTTAAATATGAATTGCATTTCATCATTTAATTCAATCTCTTGTATATCTATGCTAAAACTCTCTACAACGTCTCCTTCAATGACTGTATATATTAAGGCTTCCCCAACTTTTATGTCATCTAAACCGGCTGTTTCCACCTGTGTACCTTGTACTGATACTTCTAATTCTCCATATATTCCATATTCATTATTTAGTTCTAAATTACCCATGTCTTGATTGTAGTCAATCATTCCATTTTTAGAACCTACTGTGTCATTATTTCCAATATTGATAGAGTGAATATTCGCACTATATATATTACCATTTTGTAGGTATTCATTATTCTCTATTACTATATTATGTGCCAATGCGGCATATATATTTTCTTGTTCATCATAATAGGTTATAGTTCCAATTCCATTCACTTGATCTTTCATATATAAACCACAACTGAATGATTGTTCACTCACGCAATGAATCGTAGATGTAGTCAATGCATTGTCACGATAATACGAGACTTCTACTTGATTACTATTCGTTTGTATTTGTAATTGTTCTTGGAACTCTTTTAAATTATTTATCTTAGTAGTTCCTACCTTAGTAATCAAATCATTCACTTCCAATACTTCTTTATTGTTGTAAGATGTACCATTTTGATGTATATCATAAAATCCACTGACTAATACTCCATCATACTTAGCTGCTATCCCTACACTATCTCCACCTAATATAACGTTTTCTCCAGCATATACACTCACTAGAGAGCATGTACATAGGATCATACATATACCTAACTTTTTGATCATATTATTACCTCCTTAACTAGTATACACAACTGCTATGTAACCATTAAAAATAATGAGCCTAATTCATTACATCATGGTTATACGTTCTAACACAATAAAGAATATTAATTATTGTACCATTTATTCTTGATCATGATTACTTCCTACCCATATATAAAATAGGACATTGCCAATGGCAACGTCCTATTTTTCATTGATACAAGATTCGTATAATTCTTTACTAGCTAATAATGCTTGTTCACTCAATTTAGCAAATGTTATCATCGCTAATTGTGTAATTGTTTGCTCTTCATTTAAACATGTTATATTACTTATTGTCTTATCTTCTTGTGTTGTTTTTTCAACTAAATAATGATGGTTTGCCCAACAAGCTACAGGTGCTAAGTGTGTTACGCAAAAGACTTGCTTATACTTAGCAATCGCATTCATTTTCTTCCCAATCATGTAAGCTACATGTCCACTCACACCATTGTCAATTTCATCAAATATCAAAGTATTTACATTAGACAATTGAGAGAATATAGTTTTTAATCCTAGCATTAACCTTGAAAGTTCTCCTCCAGAGGCTACTTTTGCTAAGGGTTTTATACTTTCCCCTTTGTTCATTGAAATCATAAATTCAATTTGATCCAATCCTGTACTGGATTCTTTTTCATCAAATCGAATAACAAACACTGCATCAGGTAAACTTAAATCAATTAATTGGATTTCAATTTGTGTTTGCAATTCCAACGCTTTTTCTTTTCTTTTGTTTTGTAAGTTAAGTGCTACACATGTATACTCTTTATATAATGTATTTACAGTTAATGTTAACTGATCAATACAAGCTTGAGCATTCACAATAGCATATATTTTATCTTCAATATCATGTTTATTTTTTACTAACTCTGTATAGGTTGGACCATGCTTTCTTAACAGTTTATTCACTTCGAATAAACGCAACTGAATCTGATCAAACTCATACGCATTAAATTCCATACTTGATTGATAAGAAGACATTAACTCTATCTGTTCATCGATTAAGTAATATGCATTTAATAACTGTTGTGCATACTCTTTCAACTTAAGAGATTCTAATTTTTCAAGAGCTTTTGCACTTTCATATATCTGATAATTTTCCATTCCTTTTAAACTTTGAACGGCTTCATTAATAATGTCTACTTCTTTTTCATAAGAAGACATTTCCTTTTCTTTCGTTTGTAACTCTTCCACTTCATTTTCTTGTAAATCAAGTGTATTAATTTCATCTAATTGGAAATTCAAATAATCTAAATCTTCATCTTGTTCTTCTTTATTCAGTAGTTTTGATAATTTCTTATTCGCACTATCATAGTCCTGATATTTTTGTTTCACTTCTGCTAGCAACGCTTCTTCTTGTACATAATTATCTAACAAGTGAAGATGATGCTTCTTATTCAATAAATATTGATTATCATGTTGTGAATGAATATCCACTAAATGAATCATCACAGACTTGAATAATGACAAGGTAACATTTCGATAATTAATTTTATTTACACTTTTATTATGAATATTAAACTCACGACTTATCACAAAGCTGTCATCTTCTAATTCGAATCCTGCTTCAGATAAAATTTCATAAGACGGATGTGATTTATGTATTTGAATAGTAGCTTCAATAAACGCTTTTTCTGATCCTTTTTGTATATAAGAGGGTGACGTCTTTTCTCCACACAACGAAGCTATAGCATCAATCAATAATGACTTCCCTGCACCAGTTTCTCCACTAAAACAAGAAAATTGGTTCGTAAAATCAAGTGATAATTCATCAATTAATATAAAGTTTTTCACATACATGTTACAAATCATATATTGCCTCTACTCTTTCACTAGTTTAACACAATCAATGCTCCTGCTTTTCAATTCACTAGATACGTGGATTAGGTATTCTTGATTTCCATCTTTTCCTATGACACTAGATTTACACAATCCTTGGACATGTAACCCTATTTCATTAAAGTATGCCATATAATCTTGTAATAGTTTTATATGAATTTTTTTTTCTTTCACTATTCCATTCTTACCTATCCATGTTCTTCCTACTTCGAACTGAGGTTTAATTAAAAATACACCTTCAATTGGTTTATCAATTTCATTTACTAAATTATCAATAATTAGTTTAATCGAAATAAAACTTACATCCATACAGATGAAATCTATTTTTTTATCAAACATATCCCTAGTTAAGTAACGAGCATTTAAGCCTTCCATACTTTTTACTTTTGGATGATTTTTCAAACGTTCAACAAGTTGGTCTGTACCGCTGTCTAAGGCATATACATAACTTGCTTCATGATATAAACATACATCACTAAATCCACCAGTAGAGGCTCCTATATCCATAACAACCTTATCTTTTAGTGTAATTTTAAAATATTCTAGGGCATTAAATAACTTATTCCCTGCACGTGATGCAAATTCATGCTCTCTTGGAATCACATCTATCTTATCTGATTCCTCTATTGCAAAACTTTTCTTATTCACTATCTTATCATTTACTTTTATATATCCTTCTTGAATAGCACTTTGTGCTGCTGTTCTTGAAGTAAAACCATACTCCTCTAATAATATTTGGTCTAATCTTTTACTCATGTATTACCTCATTGATTCGATCGAATAAACTATTCATATCGATTCCCTCTTTCTTCTTTAACTGTGGTAAAGAACCATGGCCAACAAAATGGTCTTGTATTCCCATACGTGTCAGATTCACACAATATTTTTGATCATTACAATACTCAAGTATCGCACTTGATAAACCACCATGTAGCACATCTAATTCATAGACAATGATAGGTAAATTTGCTTGCGCAATGGTATCTACACATCGATAATCTATTGGTTTAATAAACCTTGCATTCACTACTAATATTGGAGTTTCATTAATTAATGCTTTTTGGTATATTCTTTCTACATCACTTCCATAAGTAACTACAATAACTTTTATATCTTTCATATCTTGTACTGTTTTAAGTACACTCCATGAACCTATTGCTATTTGTTCAAATGCTTTTTCTTTATACTCCACACTACCTCTTGGAATACGAATTAAGAACGGATGTTCCTGACGGAATGCTGTATACATTAAATCTTGTGCTTCATCCGCATTCATCGGTTGACTAATAATTAAATTTGGCGTACTGTATAGCATCGAAATATCAAATACTCCATGATGAGTTTCTCCATCTTCTCCTACTAGGTGAGAACGATCCACACCAATAACCACTGGTAAATCCATTCTTGCTATATCGTGATTAACTTGGTCAATGGCACGTTGTAAAAATGAAGAATACACACTAATAAAAGGTCTTTTAGAAATTGCTAAACTCGCTGCTAAGGTCATTGCATGTTCTTCTGCAATTCCACAATCAAAGAAACGATCAGGATACAATTTCGCAAATTTATCTAACTTGCTTCCTTTACTCATAGCAGGCGTAAGCGCTAATATATTTTCATCTTCTTTTGCAAGACGAATCAAACTTTCACTTAACACACTACTCCAATCTAAGTGATTGTATGCTAACGAAGACAATGATTGTCCCGTTTCTACATTAAATTTACCTACTCCATGCCAATCGCCTTGAAGATCTTTTTCTGCATATGAGTAGCCTTTTCCTTTTTGAGTAATTACATGAACTACGATAGGGGCAGTATGATCTTTTAATGATTCAAATACTTTAATTAATTCATCAATATTATGTCCATCTACTGGTCCTATATAATCCAATCCAAATTCACTAAAAATAGAGGCATCAACTACACTATTTTTAATCCCATCTTTTACATCTTTCATCACATGTAAAAGTTGTTCTCCTAATTTATTTTTATTCAAGGTACGACTTAAATCCTTTTTTAATGATGTATAACTTTTAGAAGCTCTAAGTCTTGTACATGCCGTAGAAAAAGCTCCTACATTATTTGAAATCGACATATTATTATCATTAAACACAATAATCATCGGTCTTTTTTCACTACCTATTTGATTTAACGCTTCAAATGACATTCCACTAGCTAACGCTCCATCCCCTATAATAGGAATTACTTGATTCGTTTCATTATTTAAATCTCTAGTAATCGCAAATCCTAGTGCTGCACTTAAAGAAGTTGAAGAATGTCCCGCTTCCCATACATCGTGTTCACTTTCTACTCTTTTTTGAAAACCAGACATTCCTTCGAATTGACGTAACGTTTTAAACCCTTCTATTCTACCTGTTAATATTTTATGAATATAACTTTGATGACCTACATCAAAAATCATTTTATCTTTAGGTGAATCAAATACATAATGTAACGCTACACATAATTCAACAATTCCAAGATTACTTGATAAATGTCCACCACTCTTAGATATACTTTGAACTAAAAATTTCCTAATGTCTGCCGACAAAACATTCAATTCAGGTATTGATAATGTTTTAATTTGCTCTGGTTGTTTTATTTCTTTCAAATTCATAATCTCACCTCTAATGATTTCTTTTTAACACAAATTCAAATACTTCTTTTACTGGCTGAGCATTAAAAGAGATACTTTCTAATGCTTCTAAAATTTCAGCATATAGTGCATGTATTAACTCTTCACACGCTTCTTGTCCCAATAAAGTAACATATGTACATTTTTGTTTTTCTGCATCACTTAATGCGTTTTTACCTAATTCTTCACTCGTTTTTATCACATCAAATACATCATCTTGTACTTGAAATAATAATCCTAGTTTTCTACCTATAGAACTCAAAACGCTAATATCTTCATAACGTTGCGCAATAATTGCAGCCATAACTAATGGAATTTGTATTAAACACCCCGTTTTATAATTATGAATTTTCATTAACTCATCTTGTGTTAATGAAATATTATTTTCATTAAGAATATCCAACTCTTGTCCATAAATCATTCCATTTAACCCTGCATGACTTGCTAATTCACGAACTAATTCAACTTTAATTTTATCAGTGAACGTCGCATTAGTAAGTACTTCAAACGCGTGAGTCAATAAAGCATCTCCCGCTAATATCGCAAATCCTTCATTAAATTGCACATGACAAGTAGGTTTACCTCTTCGTAATGTATCATTATCCATTGCTGGTAAGTCATCATGAATCAAAGAGTATGTATGAATCATCTCTATACTTGATGCTGCTGGATACCCAATTTCTTCATCAATTCCATATGCTTGTAAAGTAGCTAACAAAAGTCTTGGTCTCACTCTTTTTCCACCAGCTAATAAAGAATAATAACTCGCTTCTTTAATCGTCGAATCAAAACAATGGCTTAAAACAGAAGCCAAGAACTGCTCAAAACGTTCCATTAAGCATCTCCTTTTTGAAATTCCTCTAATAAAGATTGAACTTTATTTTCGAATCCATTTAATTGTGAATCACAATTGTTTATTAATGTTAATCCTTCTTCAAATAATTTCATTGCTTCTTCTAACTCTATTTCATTTCTCTCTAACAACGATACTATGCCTTCTAAACGTTGCATCGCTTCATTAAATTTAATATTATTTTCCATTGCTTTTAATCTCCTTTACATGTGTTACAAGTATTCCGTCATGCACTTGTATTTCGACTTGATCATTTATACTTACAGTTTGAATCGTTTTAATTGCTTTATCCTTAGACAACGCAATCGAATATCCCCTTTCCAATACTTTTAAAGGGCTATACGCATCCATTAAGGATATATTTTTAACCAACTTAACTTGTTGTCTTATCATTTGTTGATTGATTAATTCAGTCAATTTATTTTTCATAGCATCTACATCATTTTTATTATTAATATAGATTTTATCAGCAACATGAAACATTCTATCCTTTAACGATAAATATTGATATTGAGTTTCATTAAGAATTCCCTCAATTTTTGATAAGCCTTGTATCGCCATCATAAGTCTCATTTTTTGTTGTTGTATATAATATTCACTATCATTAAAATAAGGCTTATCTTGATAATATTGTAACAATTGCTTACTATTCACCATTTTTTGCTTCATCAAATGAGTCATTTTATGTGCATACTGATTCATATGTTGCTTCAGTTCTTCTATATCAGGCGTCACAATTTCAGCTGCAGCACTTGGTGTAGGCGCTCTTAAATCACTAACATAATCTACTAACGTTGTATCACTCTCGTGTCCTACACCGCTAACTATGCATGTATTCATATCAAATATAGCCTTAGATAATTGCTCATCATTAAAACACCACAAATCTTCTAAACTCCCTCCACCTCGAACGAGTAAAATAACATCGTGTTTATTTTCATCAGCAATCATCAATTGTTGTATTATATTTTGTGCAGCACTATCTCCTTGTACTAGTGTAGGATACACATGTACATCAGCAATCGGCCATCTTCTAGAGATGATAGATAATACATCTTGAATAGCCGCTCCTGTTTTTGCAGATACTATTGCGATATTTCTTGGATATAATGGTAATTCTTTTTTATGCTCTATATTAAAAAGCCCTTGCGCTTTCAATTTTTCTTTAAGTTGTTCAAAAGCCAGATATAAATCTCCAACTCCATCACTTTGCATGTCCATGACATACAACTGTAAATTCCCTTGTGGTTCATACATAGATACTTTAATGCGTGCAATTACTCTTAATCCTTCTCTAGGTTGTATTTTAAGTTTACTAGCTTGACTAGAAAACATAACACAGCTAATTCTAGCCCCTTGATCTTTTAAGGAAAAATATAAATGACCACTACGATGTCGAGTGAAATTACTTATTTCCCCATTTACTAAAATAGACTGGATATGCGTATCGTTATCCAGACTATTTTTTAAATATCGAGCTAATGTAGAAATTGTCCACACTGGATTTCTCATAGTTTGTCGAGAACCCCGTTGATCAATTTATAAGTATCGTCATCACAAAACTTTTTAGCTAAAGTTATTGCTTCATCAATGACGATGGCTTTTTGAGCTGTTTCAAAATTAATTTCACTAGCTGCTATAATTAAGATTGCTTGTTCAACAAATCCCAATCGTTTAAAATCCCAATCTCCTTTTAAGATTTTATTAATTTCATTTTCATAATATTTAATATTAGAAAATGCATCGATAGTAATCGCATATAAAAATGGATCAATCTTATTTTTTTCTTGTGTATTTTCAAATACGACTGTTTTGATATCTTTCTTTAATAATAAAGATTGATATAAGCATGTCATACCTAATTCTCTCATTTGATGTCTATTCATATTTCCTCCAATAAACTAAAAGTATATATTAATTTCCTATATATTATACCATAACAATATAATAAACTCTACCTATTGTTATTCACTTTTATTACGTTACATAAATTCACATACTATTAACGATACATACCACCATTTAATTATTTTCTTGTTCATTATAAAAAAAAATAATCATCTGCTTCACTTATCAAGAAATAGAAAAGTAAATCAGAAAACAAAACATTCTTAACTATACCTTTATAAAACATTTATTCTTCACTTTATGAATCAAATAAACTTAACTTAACGTTTAAGATTTTAATTCCCTGCCTTTACTACAATAAAAAAAGTTACATATTATATATGTAACTTAGAATTTAAATCCATCAACATTGATTGTAATAGTGTTTACTTTACAATCGGTCATGTGCGAGATGTTTTCATAAATTTTAGTTTGAAGTAATCTAGAAACTTCATTCACTTTGGTATTATAATCAACTTTAATGCTTACCTGTAATACCAATTTATCATCTACCATCTTGCAAACAACTGGCGTTTTAAAAACGTTAGAATCAGATAAGTTTACACCTTTTTCTTCTCCTACACAAATTTCAGCAATTGTTTCTAAAACTTTAGTATTGATTGCGATTAATCCTTTTTCTTTATTGCTCATTGCAACATATTCTTGTGCCATAGTTATCACCCATAAGTATTATATCATAATTTTTAGGAATTGAAACGTACTTCAATAAAAAAAGATGATTCTAGATGTTCATGAAGCGTTTTTAATACATTAGATACGACTTCATCACTTTCAGCTTCTTTTTCAATAGTTACTAATATTGTGTTTTTATCAATCTCTACACTGTTTTGATATCCTAAAGCTAATACCACAGAAGAATATTCTTCTTCCTGACTTTCTTGCTCTTTGACTGCCTCGTTATTTAATAGTGCATCCGTTTTCTCCTGCTCACTACTAGAGCTGTCTGCCATTACCTCATTATTCAACTCTGTTTCTGTATCCTTGTCTTCTACCTTTTCTGTACCCTTGTCTCCCTCTTTTTCTGTATCCGTTTCTTCCTGCATTACGCCTACCTGTTCACTAGAAGCCTCTAAATCACTAGGCAAAGAAATATAATAAATGGATAACATCATAAGTAATGAAAACATGGTAAAGAAAGCTAATGCTTGTCGTTTCATATAAAATCCTCCTACACTAAAATGTATGCTAGTGCAGGAGGATTTATGTTATAAAATAGATTTAATTTTTTTAGACAACTCTTCTGTATAGATAGATTCATACGATTGAAAATCCTTTAAAGAGATTACTCGTTTTTCTAAGACTTCAATAAAATGCATGAATTCATTTTTTATAGCTGTTAGATTTTGATTATAAATAATTTTAATAGTATCTACTTCTATTAATACATTTGCCAACATTTTTAAGCATAGCTCATGAATTGCATTCGCATCCGCATATTCCAATTTAGCGAAACTAGTTTTAAACCAATAATGATCTACTAGTAAATCCAAATATAAAATCATGAACAATGTAAAATCTTCAATATTATTCCCCTCTTCTAAAGTAAATAACATCTTAAAGAAGACATACCAATCATAATCTTTATTTAATTGATTTAACAAGTAATCACCCATGCTACTAGAAAAAGGATTGTTTGAAATATATGCAGATTCCATCACAATTTCTTCACTAAAATCGATATTCACACCATTTAACTTTTTAAATATTCGAAATAAAGAACCACTATTATCACTTGCTATTTCATCTCGTACATTTTTAACAAATATATAATGTCCTAGAATGTTTGAAGTATTTTTGATGTTTATTGTAAATCCAATTGAATCTTTTAATTTTTCTGTAAATAAATCGTTAATTGCTTTTGCTAGTAATTTCTCAAAATTTTCTTCACTCACTAATCCCATTTGATGACGATCTCCATTTTCCATTTCATCATAAACAATTCTTAATTGTTTATCAATGATGGATAGGTTTGAATTAATCGAAACCAATAAACGTTTCATAAAGTTATCATATACATAGTAGTTTGTATTTTTATAAACTAATTTATGTTCAATATCTCCCCAAAAACTATTAACAAGACTCTTTATTTGTAATTCGAATTTGACATTCCCACGATTTGTATGGTAGTGTCCATCAAGTCTATATATAGTAAATCCATTTTTTTGCATCTGAGGTTGAGCTTCGATCACATTTAATAATACATGAGGAAATTCAACAAATGGCGAATAATCATCCACTTGTTCAGTTGATAAAGCTTGTTTTATCGCATTAAAAATTTTGTATTCTTCATCCATGAAGCGGCACTCAATTTTCAATCCGATTCCATCACTTAGCTCACTTAATATTTCTTCGCTATTTTCATATTTTATATATAATCTATTACGAATTATTTTCTCTCTCAAACTATCCGCTGATTTTACACGACTAGAAATGTCCATCACTCGGTCAGACTCATCATTCAAGACAGTGTATAATATCGCTTTAATTTCTTTACGAATTTGATGATACTCTTCTCTTCTTACTGCTAGTATTTCTAAAGTTTCATCTATCGTATCAAAAACACTAACTCTCATAGTTCTCACCCTCCCTTTTCACAAATATTACATCTTGTTGTAATTGATAAATTAAATCATCAATGGTTCTAAAGGTTTTTTCTTCCCTAATAAAATGTTCAAATGTAACTTCTACCGTTTCTCCATAAATGACTGCATCAAAATCTATTATATGAGCTTCTATGCTTAATTCATTCTTATAATTCATTGTCGGATTATGTCCAATATTTATCATCGTTAAGTATGCTATACCTTGTATGCCTACATATCCTTTGTATACACCTTGTTTAGGTATTATATAAGCTTCTAATACTTCTATATTCGCTGTAGGGAATCCTAATTTATTATTCCCTACATTTGATCCATGTACGACAACTCCTTGAATTGAGTACTTGTATCCTAGAGCTTCATTCGCTTCACGAATGTTTCCCTCTATTAAATTTTGTTCAATACCTGAAGAAGATATTTTTTTATTATTTATTTCTAATAAATCTAATACATGAATAGATATATTGCTTTGCATTAAGGTATTGATATTTCCTACACCTTTGCTCGCATAATGAAAATCCATTCCACACACTAAATGTTTAATATTCATTCTTTCCAATAAAGTATTAAATTGTGTAACGCTTAAATTTGCCATCGTTTCATTAAAACGAAGCAAGTAACAAACATCAAAACCAAGTGCATTTAATTTATTTAGACGATCTTGATTTGGAGTAATATAACAAAACTTGCGTTCCTTATAAAATAAGGCATGTGGGTCTTGATCAAAACATATACACGCTTTTTTCATTGTGTTATCAGCAAGTTTAAAAACTTGTTCAAACAACAATTGATGTCCTTTATGTAACCCATCAAAATAACCTATACATGCGACACAATTTGTTTCTAACACTTCATTAAAATTAGCATCAATCGTTTTCACAATCATTAAAACAAGCCTCTAACACACTTAAATGTTGTATTAAATTCTCTTTCATAAATTGCTACTACTAGATCTCCCTCTATAAGCACTACTCGATCATTCAGTGTATCTAGTTTTATTCGTTTTCCATGATACACATGTTCAATAGGAGTATATGCTATTTGTTCATAATGAGATAGCATAGATTTAATATCATACAATTGATAATCATTATCTTCTATTTGTTGTAGTGTTTTCGCTTGATCAATAGTAAATTTACCTACTTTTGTCCTTACCAAACTAGACATACATCCAAGGTTTCCACTTAGTTCTGCAACATCCCTACAAATAGAACGTACATACGTACCACTTCCACAATGCATTTTAAACGTATAAGATACCTCATCTAACACTTCAATATTATATACCTCTACATCACGTAACGGACGTTCTACTGGTATGTTTTGACGTGTATACTCATATAATTTCTTTCCATTAATTTTAATTGAACTAATCATTGGAGGTAACTGTTTAATCTTACCAACAAACGTTTGAAGTAATGCATTAAAATCAGCAATTGGAACTATTTCTTTAGTTGCAATTACTTCATCCCATATATCATCACTAATCGTTTGATTTCCAAACTCTAAACTTGCAATGTACTCTTTATCAACATCTTCAATAAAAGGTAGTATTTTACAAGCTCTTCCTACCAATACAATTAATACTCCAGTTGCATTTGGATCTAACGTACCACTATGTCCTATTTTTTTTGTACCTAAAATTTTACGTAACTTAAAAACAACATCATGACTCGTATATCCTTCTTCTTTTTTTACAATTAATACTCCATCCATAGTTATCACCTATTTCATTATACCATAGAATATCTTTTATAATCTATGGTATAATTTTACAAGATAGATTATTTAGGAGAAATTTATGCAACAACTATTAAAAGAACTACGAAAAGCTGATAAAGATTTTAAATTAATAGAGAATAACGATGTCCTCGCCTTGGGTTTATCCGGCGGAAAAGATAGCATGTTACTTCTAAGAGCACTTGCAATTTACCAACGATTTAATCATAAACAATTTACATTAATTGCCATTCATTTAGATATGGGATTCTCACCCTGCGTAGATAATACACTACAAAAATATTGTGATGAACTTAAAATCCCATTATATATAGAACATACAAATATCTATGAAATTTTAAAACACTATCCTAAAAAAGATGGAAGTATTGATTGTTCCAGATGTTCTTCTTTAAAAAGAGGTGCAATTGTAGCACTAGCAAATAAACATCTTGCAAATAAAATCGCTTTTGCTCACCATCAAGATGATGCCATAGAAACCTTATTCATGAATGTGATTTACGGAGGTAAATTAAATACCTTTAAACCTAAAATCACATATGACAATCATGAAATAACTTTTATTAGACCTCTCATATACACAAAAGAAAAGGATATACAAAGCACGGTACATAACCTAAATATTCCATCAATTAAATCGAATTTCCCAAAAGATGGTAGTTCTAACAGAGCTTATATTAAATCCAAATTAAATGAACTATATATAGACTTCCCTAGCTCTAACGCAAATTTTAAATCTATATTATTCGAAGAAAATTGTGACCTATGGAAAAAATCACAATAATTTTGAAATAGTATCCATATATTAAAAAAAACATAACTTTCGTTATGTTTTTTATCTTTACGCTTCTTTTTCGTTTTTTTCTACTAAAATTAAGTTTAACACGATTCCAACAATGGCAGCTAACGCTGTTCCTGATAACGTTGCGCTTCCACCTAATGGTAATACAGCACCACCTAAACCAACAACTAACATCGCAGATGCAATAATTAAATTTCTTTGTTTAGAGAAGTCGATTTTATTATCAACTAATATTCTTAATCCATTACTAGCAATTACTCCGTATAGTAAGATACTCATCCCACCTAATACACATGCTGGAATTGAACTGATGATTACTGATACATAATCTAAGAATGAAATTAGAATCGCAATACATGCAGCTCCACAAGTTACATATACAGAACCTATTTTAGTCATTCCTATAACTCCAGTATTTTCTCCATAAGTAGTATTTGCTGGTCCCCCTAAGAATGCTGAAATAGCAGTAGCAATTCCATCACCCATTAAAGTTTTATCGATACCTGGATCTTTTAAGAAGTTTTTTCCACAAATTTTACCAAGTACTGTATGATCTCCGATATGCTCAGAAATAGTTACAATTGCAACCGGTAAAATCGCTAATGTTTCTGGTCCAAAATAAAATTCATATTGTCTAAACCCTTCCACATGGAATGGGAATGCAAACTCAGGGATTGAAAATAACGTTGCCGTTTCTAATCCACTTAAATCTACTAATCCAAACATAAATGCAGCAATGTAACCAACAACTATGGCAACCAAGAAAGGTATAATTTTCAAGAAACCTTTTGCATAAATTGATACAAGTGCAGCAACTATAAATGTAATTACAGCTACGATCATTTGTTCAGGTGTTCCATTACTTGTAAATCCAGCATTTGAAATTGCTGAACCTGCTAAACTTAACCCAATAACTGCAATCATAGGTCCGATTACAATAGGAGGTAATAATTTATCAATCCATGCTTTTCCAATGAATTTAATAATGATTGCAACTAATACATAGATTAGCCCTACTAACATTAATCCTGTTTGAGCTGCTGATATGTTTCCACCCATTGCTTCTACCGCTAAGATTACTGCCGTGATGTAAGCAAATGAAGATCCTAAATATACTGGAACTTTCCCCTTTGTACAAACTGTGTAAACTAACGTTCCAACTCCCGATGCGAATAATGCCACCGATACTGGGTATCCCGTTAAAATAGGAACTAGTATAGTTGCTCCAAACATAGCAAATACATGTTGGAAACTTAATAACGCCCAAATACTAGGCTTTGGTTTTTCATTTATGTCTATAATTAAACTTTTTTCTTCTTTCATAATTTTCTCCTTTTTTCCACGTGAAATTTTACCACAATTTTCACATAAATAGAAGTTTTTTTATACAAAATGCTATAAAATGAGGATTTGTATAAAAAAAGTGGTTCTACAATTTCTGGTGTTGGTGAGAAATCACCAACATCTTTTTATTTTGAA
>CAMQRS010000009.1 GCA_947036815.1 uncultured Erysipelotrichaceae bacterium | reverse complement strand
GAGATAATGAGCGGTGACTGGAGTTCAGACGTGTGCTCTTCCGATCTGGTTGAACTACGCTTATCATACATACACAAGCAATTGCTATTATACCTAATTTTTTTAATATTTTTTTCATAGAATTCTCCTTAATCTAGACTGGGTAATTTACCCATAATAAAGTCTTTAATCATTAAATAATCAATCGCTCCTATGCTATTATCTTTATTTACATCAGCTGCTGTTTTTTGAGTTGAGTTTAAAGAAATTTTACCCATAATATAGTCCTTGATCATTAAATAATCAATCGCTCCTATACTGTCATCACCATTCACATCACCTAATTTAACCGAAGGTACAATTGGAGGGATGATATCTGAATTCGAAACTACTTGAATTCCATTTGAATGAATATAACCAAAATAATTATCAAAGTCGTATACACCTTTATCCTGAGTCATCGTATCTCCCGAACTATTTAGCGTTACATCACTTTGTATTTTGTACCAAAGATCATTACCGCCAACATTTTGCCCACTTGTCTTTCCAAGAATAAGTATTGGATATGTTTCATAATTCCCTGTTTGGTATAACATATTTGAAGAATCTCTCGCTTCTTGTCTCACATTATAATTGGTCGGCTCTGTTTTTATTCCTATTGTATATGTTTCATAGTCTTTCACATCTGGATAGGCATTATTTAATTGCCATGATACAGCAGCTGCTTTTTCTCCCCAATAAGGATCTGAAGCATACTTAACATTCATTCCACTTGCTTTGTCTCCTAAATGCGATCCCTTATATCTACCAAGTTGGCAAACACCTGAGTTATACCCGTTTCCTCCTGTATTTTTACCATCACAAGGATCTAAATACCCTTGTGAAACAAAGACATTCGCATGATAGAAAATACTATATTCTGGACTTGAATATGAACTTGATGAACCATCGGGATCACTATCGTAAGCTGCATGACCAAATAAATTATTTTTATTGGTGGCAATACTACTTGTACCCCAAGCACTTTCATTCGCTGCTACTCCATACATCAAACTAGCATTTACTCCATATTTAGATTCGTTTTCGATAAAAGAATCTCCTAGACCTACCATTATAGATCCTGCCGGTTTTTTGCTTTTTACATAGGCGTCCAATTGAATATCAGTAAATGTAGTCTCACTTCTATGACTTAAAAATTGGTAATAATTATAGTACGTATTACTATTGTTTATTGATCTCGTAGTTGTTCCCGCTTTATAATCATCTATCATACTTTGATATGATTCATAAAAATAATGACCATCATAACTATAATACTTAACTCCTGCTTTCATGTAACTTTGTTGGTACCCAACTTGTACAACACCATAGTAGCCTGAACTAGAATCATGGTTTAAATCTAAGGTCATATAGTGATATAATTTCCCGTTCACAACCTGATAGTAACTCAAATGTTTCGCTGATGCAGTATCACTAATATCTATTACTTGCACATCACTTGGTGATACTAAACCAGTAACTCCACCCATTTTAAATTTTACTTGTCCGCCTTCCATTCCTAAATATGCTGCATCAATCCCATAATATCCATTTAGGTAGCCAGTCGCCTCTGTTTCTGCATTTTTATAATTTGTATTTGTATCAAACGCTTTCGTTTGAAAGTTAACTACCCCATAAGAAATAGCTTTCGATGTTCCTCCGACTGCAGTTAATGCCATTAATTCTTGCTGTGCTGAAAGAATCTCTGCTTGTTCAGATAAAACCTCAGCTTCTAATGCTTCTACATCAACTTCTATTATATTTCCATCTATATCCATCGTAGTAAAAACATGATCTTCACTTAAAGTAGCTTCTGCTTCGTATTTTTCTTCTGTATTTGAAATATCTTTTGTTTCCACATTAAACATATCATTGCTATATCCATATGCAATAAAAAGAAAAGATATTAACATTGTAATTGTAATTTTATTTTTCATTGATTCAATTCCTCTCATTTGAATTATAACAAAATATAGTACTATTGTTAAGATAATATTTTGCTAATGGATATCGAATGTATTAAATTACTATCTTAATGGATAAAAAAAACTCAAAAGAATGTACTATTCCTTTTGAGCATTTTTATTAATTTCTGCCAACTTTATATTCATTTCAGTTTTCACTACATACTAAATTCAGTATAATCATCTTTATCTATCGCATCAAACAACAAGACTATCTTAAATAGGTCTCCATCGATTTGAATATCTAACGATCCTTTTTGCATGGTTACTAATCCATTTGCGATGGATAAACCAAGTCCACTTCCAGAAGTATGTCTTGAATCATCACCACGTACAAATCTAGCTAATAAATCCTGAGGATCCACATTCAATGGATATTTAGAGATGTTTTTAAATATCATACTAACTTTACCATCTACATGAACAACATCAATATAGACTCTCGTATTCTCTAATGCATATTTATAGATATTATTCATCATGTTGTCTAAGACTCTCCAGATATATTTACTATCTGCTAATATTTGAGGAAGATATTCTTTTTTATTAATGATAAAATCTAAGCCTTTTTCTTGCATTTTAGAATCATACTCTCCATATATTTGAGAAAGTAATACATCAATTTGACAAGGTTGTAAATTGACTTCTAAGTTACCTGTCGTTGCTTTTGAAACTTCGATTAAGTCTTCACTCATCTTTCTTAATCGTTCACTATGATGCAACAATATGTTACTGTATTCTTTGATATTTTCGTTCTCTGTTTCTTCTTTATTAATTAAGTCTGCATAATTAATAATTGAAGTTAAAGGTGTTTTAATATCATGTGATACATTCGTGATTAACTCTGTCTTAAATCGTTCACTTTTTAATCGCTCTTCTACGGCGATATTCATTCCATGAGCAATCGAATTCAAGTTTTCTCCACTCTCTTTAAATTCATAAATCATCTTTGCAGTATCCACTTGATAGTCTAAGTTACCTTCTGCTAGTTGAATAGTAGCTTCATGTAATTTCATTAAGATATAAGCTAAATACACAAGTGGTGCAAATAATAACAAGTACACAATGGCTCCAATAAAAGGCATTACCGCAAAGAACCCAATCAATACATAAACAATGACCAATTTATTCATTAGGTTGGTATGTTCTTTCCACATCTTTTTAACTATAAGCTTTATCGGATAAACTGTTTTTCTATACATGATTGCGATTAATGTATTCGAGAACAATGTTTTCGTTTTTACACGTATAGCAAAATCTATACTCACAAGCATTCCTCCAATAACAAATACAATGATAGTGAATATAACTTGCAATCGATAATTGAAAAAGAGGATATCCGAGCTAATTGCAGCTAGGAAGAATATCGCAAAGCAAATTAGGGGGAAGTAAATTTCTAACGGGATTTTTGAACATGCATTCATTACATACCCTTCTCGATTTTCTCTTCTTCCTGCTGCATGAAGCAGCCAAATATAAATCCATAAATCAAAACAAAGTAATACTATTACCCCTATTATTAACATATGCTTGTACTTATACAAATAGTCTATTCCTAGATTAACAATATCAAATCGACTACTCGTTAAATAGTCATTATTTATATACACTTTACCTTCATGTAGTTGAGTATTTTCTATTGCATAATTATAATAATAGCCGGATGCCTCATACACCAATGTATATTTAGTTAAATCAAATTCATCGGATTGAAACAAATCAGTTGGTGTTCCAATAGTAAATCTAAGGTTTTCATTATGACTGCTTGATAAAATTTCTAAATTACTATAATCTTCAACACTATACGCATTCATCATATCATAAATACTATCGCAGTAAAAATCTCTACAAACCACATCTCTATTTATCTCTTCAGTGGCATCTTTCTTTGTAGAAAAGTACATGTCATATTTAAATGCGGTAGCTACTAATGCTCCAAAAGTGATTGTGATTGCAAGAAATATTAGGCATACAACGAACATTATCGATTTATTCATTTGATTATATTTTAATCCTTTAAGCTTAAATTCTTTTTTGAACTCTTGTACTTCATTTTTTTCCATTTGTTAGTTCCTTTCTAGCTTATACCCTTGTCCCCATACTACTTTCAAGAAGCGTGGTTCTGAAGGATTAATTTCAACTTTTTCTCTTAAATGACGAATATGCACTGCTACTGTATTTTCACTTGCGAATCCACAGTCATCCCATACTTGTTCATAGATTTGTTTTGGTGAATACACTCTGTTTGGATTCATCATTAATAATTTTAATATTTCATATTCCGTTGGTGTTAGAGAAACCTCATTTTGGTCCACTCTTACTTTCTTTTCTTTATCATCTAATTGAATACTTCCAATCACTATAACGTCATCACTTGTCGTTAATGAACCAAGTTGCGTATATCTTCGAAGTTGAGATTTAACTCTCGCTAATACTTCGACTGGATTAAATGGTTTGGTAACGTAATCATCTGCCCCTACATTTAACCCTAGTATCTTATCTGTATCCTCACTTTTAGCACTTAGCATAATGATTGGTACATTACTTGTTTTCCGTATTTCTGCTAAGGCACTAATTCCGTCCATATGTGGCATCATTACATCCATTAAGATGACATGAAATTCATGTTTTTTTGCTAGATTCACCGCTTCTCTTCCGTCATTCGCTTCAAATAAGTTATATTCTTCATTAAACAAATATATTTTTAAGGCTTTCACAATATCCTTTTCATCATCACATATTAATATGTTGTACATAATTATTCCTCCTGTGCTGTACCCCTATTATAGAGTAGTTGTATTATAAGTATCAACTATGAATTTCATTAAGAATTTATTAACATAACAAAAAAAGGCACAAATTGTGCCTTCTCTTATAGTTTTTTGCTTGTTATTTCTTCTTTTATTAATGAAATAAATTCATCTTGTGTTAATGTAGTTGTCGCTTGACTACCATGTCTTCTAAAGCTAATTGTTTTTTCATCTCTTTCACTATCACCGATAACTAACGTAAACGGTGCTTTTTTCATTTGAGAATCTCTCATACGGTATCCTAATTTTTCTTCTCTAGCATCCATTTCTACACGAACTCCATTATTTTGTAGTAAAGTAACTAATTCTTTACTGTATGTTAAATGGTATTCATTTTTAACTGGAATAATATTTACTTGAGTTGGTGCTAACCAAGTTGGGAATGCTCCCCCAAAGTGTTCAATTAAGATTCCGATAAATCTTTCTACCGAACCAAAGATAACTCTATGTAGCATCACTGGACGTACTTTGTTTTTCTCTGAGTCAACATAAGTTAAGTCAAATCTTTCTGGTAAGTTCATATCTAATTGAACTGTCCCACATTGCCATACTCTTCCTAATGAATCTTGAATATGGAAGTCTAGTTTAGGACCATAGAATGCTCCATCTCCAGGGTTTAATTTATATTCTTTTCCTGCAGACTTACATGCAGCAGCTAGTGCCGCTTCACTTTTTTCCCAAGTTTCAATGTCTCCGATATATTTATCTTCAGGACGTGTACTTAATTCCACTTTGTATGTTAATCCTAACATTGTATAAACACGATCAATAAATTTCATTAATCGTACTACTTCTTCTTCAATTTGATCTGGACGCATAAAGATATGTGCATCATCTTGATTGAACGTACGCACTCTAAACAGTCCGTTTAACGCTCCTGATGCTTCATTACGATGTACTTGACCTATTTCCCCCATACGGATTGGTAAGTCTTTATACGAGTGTAATCCTTGTTTATACACTAACATTGCGCCAGGACAGTTCATTGGTTTAATCGCAAACTCACGATCATCCACAATACTTGTGTACATGTTGTCTTTATAATTACCCCAATGTCCACTTACTTCCCATAATTCTTTTGCCATCATTAAAGGAGTTTTAATAAATTCATATCCCTCTTTTGTATGTTCATCATACCAGTATTGTTCTAACGTATTACGAATCATCATTCCTTTAGGTAACATAAAAGGCATCCCCGGAGCATAATCACTCATCATGAATAAACCTAATTCTTTTCCTAATTTTTTATGATCACGTTTTTTCGCTTCTTCAATTAAGAATAGGTGTTGTTCTAACTCTTCAGGAGTAGGCAAACAAACTCCATATACTCTTTGAAGCACTTTATTATTTTTATCACCTTTCCAGTAGGCACCAGAATGTTTTACTAATTTAAAGTTACGACATGCTTTTACCGTTTCCATATGAGGACCACGACATAAATCAATGAAGTCTCCTTGTCCATAAGTAGTAATTGTTCCTTCTTCTAATCCAGAGATTAAGTCTAACTTGTAACTATCATCTTTGAATAGTTCCATCGCTTCTTCTTTCGTTAATTCTCTTTTTCCAATTTTTTTACCATCTTTACAAATTTTCTTCATTTGTTTTTCTATTTTAGGAATATCATCGTCTTTAATAACATCATTTCCTAAATCAATATCATAATAAAACCCTTCATTAACGACTGGTCCTACCCAAAACATTGCATGTGGATATAGTTGTTTTACTGCTTGTGCTAATACGTGTGCACATGAATGATTTAATGTATTCAGTGCTTCATCATTTTTAAAATCTACCATTTCTAATTTCCTCCTAGATATAAAAAAGTCTTCGCATCCAAAGGACGTGAAGACTTACGCGGTACCACCTTAATTTATGTACATTATGTACAACTCTAACACGTAACGAGTGTGATTCGGGATTCTTTTTCAAGTCCAACTCCAAGGTAGTAAATATATGTCTTCTCATAAAGTTTTCAGCAACCACTTTACTCTCTGTATTAAATTCATATATTGTTATCCTTATCAACGTTTATACTATAGTTTATACACTTTTTAAAGATTTATGTCAATATTTAATTATATATATTCTTTTCTTTACTAATAAAACTAGATGTTGTAGATGGGATCAATATCCTTTAATTCATTAAAGGTATCAATTTCAATAATATCTCCAGATTTAACTGGACGTACCATGACACTATAGTTATCAATACATTCTCTAAGCGCTACTTCATCCCAATAGCGTTCTTTTCCACCTGGTTTTTTATACACTAGCTCAATATCATTAACAAGTTTATTAGCATCTTCTTTTGTCCAATAAGATATTCCGTACATATGATGTACATCTTCTCCACCGACTTTTACTTTAGTAATGATATTTTTGTTTACTTCAAAGCACCAATCATCCGTACGATCTACTTTTACCCCTAAGTAATTCGAAGCATATTCATACTTACGAATTATTTCTTGATTGTAGACATATAGGTCTGCTTCTGCAACGTATGCATTTTCTAAAATAGAACGAACAGCATAGGCACTTGAAATGTTATTTGCTTCATTATAGATTGGATTTTCTACGAACTTAATCATTGGATATTTTTTTAATAGTACATCGAATTGTTCAGATAAATATCCTCTGACAATTGTGATATCTTGAATTCCTGCATAAATAATTGCGTCAATCAATGTTTCAATGATTTTCTTTCCTTTGACTAAAATCAAAGGTTTCGGCGTATTTAATGTAATAGGTACCATACGACTTCCAAATCCAGCAGCCATGATAACTGCTTTTTTAACACGGTATGGTTCCAACCATTCATACCCTTTTAACGTTACATCAAATAGGCTATTTTCTTTCGTACGAATTAATTCTAACTCTATTAATTCATTTACTACTTTGTTGATTGTTCCTAAAGAAACAGACAATTCTTTTGCAAAGTTTCTTTGTGAGTGTTTTTTACTTGGATGACGCTCAATTTTGCTTAAAATTTCAAATTGTAAATATGATAAGTTCATATTAAACCTCCTGTTTTGCGATATGACGCTTTAATAAATAAATTGCTAATTTCACAGTAATATTAACAAATAATATTAATAGTGATATAAATGCGGTAGCTTCTATTAATGATTGTGAATCAAATTGAGGAATCATTAATGCGATAGGCATGTTTTTAAAGTTAGCTAAGAATGATACTGCTGATATCGTAACCATTGCGTTTACGAATAAGTATGAAAAGATTTCAATGATTGTTTCTCTAGTACAAGGAACATACACATCTAGTAACATTCTCATTTTACTAATTCCCATGGTTTCAGATATATCTTCCATATTTTTATTAAACTTGCTCAATGAGTTATAAGCTAATAAATATGGTGAAGCAAAGAAATGGATTGTATTTACTAATACAATGATTGCTAATGTTCCATAGATGAATGTTCCTTTAAAGAATAGTACATAACACAACCCTAATACAACACCGGGAACTGCTAATGAAAGCATTGAGATTAAATGAATCATTCCATTCGTAAATGTTTTTTTAGAACGTGCATTAATATAAGCGGTGAAGTAAATGGTACATAACCCTACAAGTGCTGTAACTAATGATATCGCAAGTGAATTTTGTAAGTACATTCCTACTCCTAAATCAAATGCTTGTGCTATATTTTCTAAAGAAAATGACATATCAATTGGATATTGTTTCACTACTGATAGTAAGGCAAACGCTAGTATCGGTAACGATATAATAACTAATACAACAATACAGTAGATTGAAGAGAATACATCTCTCGCTTTATTTTTTGTAATAATATAACCTTTAGTTATGGTTGATGTATTTCCGTTTTCTTCTGCTTTTAAATCAATAATAAAGGCAACGAATGCTGGAATCAATAGGACTAACCCAATGATAGCTCCGGTAGAGAAATTTAGTAATCCAATAACTTCTCTATACATATATACTGGTAAAGTCATAACTGTTCCACCAACAACAAGTGGGACTCCATAATCTGTGAAAATCATCGTGAATACAGCAAAAATTACTGAAATCATTGTTTTACGCATATTGGGTAACGTGATTGTTGTAAACTGTTGTTTTTTTGTTAGTCCTAAGACTTGTGCTGCTTCATAAGTTGTATAATCTTCGTATTTGAAGATATCAGTTAGCATTAAAAAAGCAACTGGAAATGAATATAGTATAGATCCTAAGATAATTCCTGTGAATCCATATAGTTCAATGTTTATTCCTAGTAAATTAGTTAATAACCCATTGCTTCCTAGTAATAGTACGAGTCCCATTCCATGTGAAATAGAAGGGATTAACATAGGTAGTGTAAATAAGACAGCTAAAATAGCTTTGAATTTAATATTTGATCGATTTACACACCATGCTAATATAAACGCTATTGTTACTGAAATAATGGTAGATGCTCCGGTAGCAACAATAGAGTTGAACATCATATCTGAAAACTGAGGAGAAGACAATACTTTCCCAAAGTCCGCAAATTCAATATTCAGCAATAAACTAATTAATGGAAATACGACACTAACAAATAAAAATACAACAATGAATAATCGTAGCCCTTTGTAAGTTCTATTATTCATGTGCAATTTTACCTGTACACTTCAATAATGATTCTAATTTTTGGTCTAAGTGTGCTAATACAAAGTCTTCTACATATTTGTTTGCTGGATTATCGTATATATTTTTAGGAGTATCTAGTTGTTCTATGTTTCCTTCACTCATAACCATAATACGATCGGCTAAATAAAATGCTTCTTCTTGTTCATGCGTAATGAAGATCATTGTTGAGTTGAATTTTTTCTGAATATCTTTCAGCTCTTTCTTCATAATTTCTCTATTGGTAACATCTAAGGCTGAAATTGGTTCGTCTAGTAATATGACTTTTGGATTCAACGCTAAAGTTCTAGCAATTGCGACACGTTGTTGTTGTCCACCAGATAATTGATTAGGTTTCTTATCTTTGTGTTCCATCATTCCAATTTGTTCTAAAGTTCGTTCAGCTATTGCTTTACTTTGAAATTTTAATTCTTTGTTTAATTTTAATGCGTATTCTACATTTTCAAATACCGTCATATTTGGGAATAAAGCATAGTTTTGAAAAATAATTCCCATTCCTCTTTCGTTAGGTTTTAACTTAGATACATCTTTTCCGTCAATTAAAATTTCTCCATCAGTTTGAGTTTCAAGACCGATTAAGATACGTAATAGCGTTGTTTTTCCACAACCACTTGGTCCAAGTACACTTAAGAATTCTCCTTGTTTAACATCAAATGAGATTCTATTTAAGACATCTTTCCCATCATATTTTTTGTATAAACCTCTTACTGATAATTTAATATCGTCTTTTAATATTTCCATAGTTCTAATAACCTTTCTTTTTCTTCTATATCTGATATCCCATCCATGTTTGCGTATTCTATATGTTCAGGATAATTTTCTATTTTGTTTTCTTGTCCTTCATAAATTAATTCTGGTGAGAAATATTCTTTGTCATAAACAAGAAAGTCATTAATGATAAAATTGAAAATTTCGACTATTTTTTCATCTTCTTCTCTTCCTTTGATTAGAGCTGTTCCTGTCAATGAGTATGGTGACCCTTCTTCTGGAAAGATAATTTCAAATGGTGATCCTTGATTTATTTGTTCGATTCCTTGGAATGTTAATCCCAATCCGATTGCGATTTCTTCTTGTATTAGTAACTTCACTGGACCTGATCCGGATTCTGTAAATGATTTCACATTATTTGCTAATTCATCGATATAGTCTAATGCTCCTTCGATTCCACGCTCATTCACAAGATTTTTGTAAAAGAAATACCCTGTTCCACTAGATTTAGGGTCTGGCATTGCGACTAAGCCTTTATATTTTGGATCAAGTAAGTCATCGTATGATTTTGGAGCTTCTAGTCCATGTTCTTCCAAAACATCTGTATTAACAATGAATGCTCCGGCTTGTTTTTCCCACGTAACATATTTATTATCGTTATCTGTTACTGATAAACCGTCTAAATAATTCAATGTTTGAATTCCACTTAAATCTGCTAAACTAGATTCAATCTTATCTAAATAAGAAGTTTCTAATCCAACTATGATATCTGCATCAGTGCTTTCCTCTTCAACTTTTATTTTTGCTGCTGATTTTGCAGTCGGTACATACATAACCATTATATTTTCATCAGGAAATTGATTATTCAATTGTTTTTGAAGTTCTTCTACACGATACTGTTCCATGCTTGAATATATGATAATACTATCTTGTTCTTGTTTTGTTACATTGAACACTAAAAGTATCGCAACTAGAACTAAACCCGTAAACAACTTTTTCATAGTGTATCTCCGTTCATTTTCGTCAAATATTACACCTTTTTTGAACGTTTGTCAATATAATAGACTAATTAATTAATCTTGCTAAAACAAAAAAAATCGAGCATGAACATACTCGATTTTTTTTGTTTTATTTTATAACATCTTTACGCATTGATATTTATTTTATTTCTTCTAAATATCTTGATAATGCATCCTGCCATGTAGGCAATCTATCAAATCCGTTTTTATCCAACTCTGTTTTGTATAATCTTGAATTTTTAGGGCGTGTTGCTTTCACTGGAAAAGCGCTACTGTCTACAGGTGTCACTTCTACTTCAAGACCTGCTTGTTTAAATATTTCACATGCAAATTCATACCAAGAGCATAATCCTTCATTTGTTGCGTGGTAAGTTCCATATTTCTCAGTTTGAATCATATCAACAACTAACGTAGATAAATCATCAGTATATGTTGGAGAACCAACTTGATCTGCTACTACACTTACAGCTCCACGTTCTTTTCCTAAACGAAGCATTGTTTTAATAAAGTTATTCCCATTCACTCCAAATACCCAAGCGATACGAATGATAAAGTTTTTGTTTAATTTTTCAACAATAAGCTCACCTTCATATTTTGTTTGTCCATATACGTTCAAAGGATCTCTTTGATCATATTCGCTCCAAGGCGTAGTTCCTTGTCCATCAAATACGTAATCTGTAGAGAAATACATCATTGGAATATCTAATTTTTCACATACAGAAGCAATGTTTTTAGTACCTTCTACATTTACTTTTGTACATAATTCTATTTCGTCTTCTGCTTTATCAACTGCTGTCCATGCTGCACAATGCACAACTACATCATAGTTTCCACTTGTAATTACCTCTTGCACTTGATTCGCGTCAGTAATATCCATTTCATCAATATCTACTCCGATGGCTTCAATATTTCTAGCTGTTGCTTCATTTACAACATCATATCCTAATTGTCCTTTATATCCTGTAACTAATATTTTCATATTGTCTCCTTTATTAAGAAACGCAAATCAATTGATTTGCGTTAAATATATGTTAAACTCTACCTTTTTCTTTATACATAGTTTCAAAATAGTTTTGGTAATCACCACTTAAAATATTTTGCCACCAGTCTTTATTATCTAAATACCATTGAATCGTTTGTTGAATTCCTGTATCAAAATTATATTTAGGAACCCATCCTAATTCGTTTTCTAATTTTTCTGGGTCGATTGCATAACGCATGTCATGACCTTTTCTATCTTGTACATAAGTAATTAAACTTTCTGGTTTATCTAATGCTTTAAGAATCGTTTGTACAACTTCTAAGTTAGTTCTTTCATTATGTCCACCTACGTTATATACTTCTCCAACTCTACCTTTACGTACAATTAAATCAATTGCTACACAGTGGTCATATACATGTAACCAGTCACGAACATTTTCTCCGTTTCCATATACAGGTAAACTTCCATCAGCTAACGCTCTTGAAATCATTAATGGAATTAATTTTTCTGGGAAGTGGTAAGGACCATAGTTATTTGAACATCTTGATACACTTACAGGTAATCCGAATGTTCTATGGTAAGACAATACAAATAAATCAGCACTTGCTTTACTTGAACTATATGGACTTGAAGTATGTAATGGAGTTTCTTCTGTAAAGAATAAATCTGGACGATCTAATGGTAAATCTCCATACACTTCATCCGTAGATACTTGGTGGTAACGAGTAATTCCGTATTTTACACAAGCATCCAATAAAGTAGTTGTTCCCATTACATTTGTTTGTACAAAGATTCCTGGATCTTCAATACTTCTGTCTACGTGTGATTCTGCAGCAAAGTTAATTACTACATCGAATTTTTCTTCTTCAAATAAGTTAAAGATGAAGTCTCTATTCGCGATATCACCTTTCACAAATTTATAGTTATTTGCATCTTCTACTGATTTACATGTTTCTAAGTTTCCTGCATATGTTAATGCATCTAAATTCACAATCATATCTTCAGGGTATTTTTCAACCATGTAGTGGACAAAGTTTCCACCGATGAATCCTGCTCCACCTGTTACTAAAATTTTCATATTTTATATTTCTCCTTTTTTGTTTTATAAATACGCATGCTTGGTTTTTCTACTAAATAATACAAAAAGTATGCTAATATTAAACTAGTTATAAATGATAAAACAGTATTACTAAGCGGTGTTAATGCATTAAAATACACCTCAAAAGTTTGTTGTATTGGAAACGCTAGCAGGTAAATTCCATAAGTGAATTTACCTAACTTCGCAAATTCAAAATTATTTTGTTTAAACAGATAGGCGATACATATTACTATATATGGCAATAATACAAGAATAGCCACAGTTGAATAACCAGTAAACAATCCAATGAAGAATACTACTAAACTACAAATAAACAACTTAGTAGATAATATTATTTTATCTGCATAAGCATAATATATCATTCCTATAAAAAACATAAGCAATGGTCGAAGGTAAGCTACAAAATTATTTAAAAAAGGTAAAAAATCAAATCCAATAATTACGCACAATATTGAAATAATGATTAATGCACATTTTTTTTTATCAGTAATAAATTGCATTTTCAAAGTTATATATAAACCTATATAACATAACATTTCTAATATCAATGTCCATAAAGAACCATTAACTAAAGAAACTGGATTTTCTATAAAGACACCAGTTAATGAATACACCGGTAATAACACAATATACAGTAGGTAAGAATAGGTTTCTACACTTGTAAAATATGTGAATACACTTACTTCTGTAACTATTGGTCCTAATATAAATGTAGTGAGTAAAACAACCATTATTAAAGCTGGTAATATTCTTACCAACCTTCCTATTAAATAAGGAATAAATCGGGTTTGCTTTAAAATGCTTTTAGTGCTCAGCAACCCACTTGAAAATAGAAAAACAGCAACCGAAAGGCCTCCAAAAGAAAGTTGTCCGTGAGTTAACTGACTTAATCCATCACCAAGACTGTTCTCCGTTGTAACAGTGAAAGAATGGCTGTATATTACCGCAACGCATGCAATAATCTTCACCACACTTAAATTCGAACTATATATTGTATCTATTTTTTCTTTTAAATTACATTTTTTATTCAGTGAAATATTCATAATTACTATCTGCATCTTTTAACTCTGGCCCAAACTTATCTTTATCTGATAATACTGGTTCAATTCCGTTTAATAATGTACCCCAATCAACGTTTGCTGTTGGATCATCATAACGAATTCCACGATCATGTTCTTTAGAGTAAAAATTATCTACTTTATATCTAAATTCTACATCATCCGTTAATGTTAAAAATCCATGTGCGAATCCTTGAGAAATAAAGAATTGTCTCTTATTTTCTTCACTTAATTCAACACTAACCCATTCACCATAAGTTGGACTTTCTTTTCTAATATCCACTGCCACATCGATTACAATTCCTTTTGTACAACTAACTAATTTAGATTGTGCCATTGGATAATTTTGCCAATGCAATCCTCTTAGTGTTCCTTTTTGAGCTGAGAAAGACATATTGTCTTGTACAAAGTCTACATCTATTCCTAATTCTGCGTATTTCTTTTTACTGTATGTTTCACAAAAGTAACCTCTGTGATCTCCAAATATATCTGGTTCAATAATAACTACGCCATCTAATTTAGTTTTAATTACGTTCATTATTTAACTCCTTTGTCGACATATTCACGGTTCATCACTTTTTTCAAGTATGCTCCGTATTGATTTTTCTTGTATACTTGGTATATTTTTTCTAGTTCTTCCGTAGTAATCCATCCGTTATCGAATGCGATTTCTTCTAAACAAGCAACTTTTCTATGTTGGTGTGTTTCAATTGTATATACAAAGTTAGTTGCATCAACTAAAGATTCATGAGTTCCTGTATCTAACCAAGTAAATCCATCACCTAATAAGGTAACTCCTAAGTTTCCAGCTTCTAAATAGATTCTATTTAAATCCGTAATTTCTAATTCTCCACGAGGGCTAGGTGCTAAATTTTTAGCATACTCTACTACTTTATTATCATAAAAGTATAATCCTGTTACTGCATAATTAGATTTTGGATTCGTAGGTTTTTCTTCTAAAGAAGTTACATTTCCTTTATCATCAAATCCTGCAACACCGAATCTTTCTGGATCTTCTACATAATAACCAAACACAGTTGCTCCAGTTTCTTTTTCAGATGCCAAACGTAAACGTTTAGCTAATCCATGTCCGTGGAATATATTATCTCCTAACACCATTGCTACACTATCATCACCGATAAACTCTTCACCGATAATAAATGCTTGTGCTAATCCATCTGGACTAGGTTGTACTTTATACTCTAATGAAATTCCGAACTGGCTTCCATCACCTAATAAATCTTTAAATCTTGGCGTATCATCTGGTGTTGAAATTATTAATATTTCTTTTATACCTGCTTGCATTAATACACTTAACGGGTAGTAAATCATTGGTTTATCATAAATTGGTAATAATTGCTTACTTGTTACTTTTGTAAGTGGATATAAACGAGTTCCACTTCCTCCTGCTAAAACGATTCCTTTCATAAATAAAATCCTCCTTTTACTGTCTATAACATTATAAACCATTACGTAACGTAATGGTCAATGTTTTTTTATTTTTTTGCAATAAATAGACCAACTTCTTTCGTTACACGAATCACTTTCTCTTGTTTTAGTTTATTATCCAAAAACAGCTTAAGTTCAGCTAAACGTTGACCAATTATTTCATTTTGATTTCCATAGCATGAAACAATATAATCAAATAACATTTGAGCATCATTTATCTCTAATTCATCCTCAAATATTTCCATGGTAATATTTTTAAATGATAATGATAATAAATCGTGTCCATTTGAAAGTCCGAAGCGTATGTAAAGGTAATCATTTGATAAGACAATAGATTGGTCAAACTCTTTTACTAGCGATGTAATCTCCTTCATATGATTCTCACCGTAAGCACTGCAATAGAATATTCCGTCATCTTTTAGTACTCTAGCAATTTCTTTGATCCCTGTCTCGATATCGTTAACGTGAAATAATGAATGATTCATTATAATGGAATTGAAGTATTCTTTTCTAAAAGGAATACTCTCTGCGTCTATTACAAAATAGCTATAATCATTTCCCAATCTTTTTTTAGCATCTTTTAACATACCCTCTGATTTATCAGATAAATATATTTCTCTATTTCTTAAATTTATATTTTTATTAATCCACAACTCTCCATTGCCGCAACCAAGTTCTAATAATCTATTTACATTTTTAAATTCTATTTTATTATACAACCAATCAAACCATTTTTCCTTATTGGTAGAAAATTTAGTGTGTAGGTCAATTCTAATATTTAGGTTGTTTGCATTCTTGTATTCAGCAAATAATGTATCATCTTTATTTGTTAAACGAATTAGTTCTGCAACCTTATTCCATTCTAGTTGATCTTTATCCAATAAAACTTGACTGGATTTAATCGCTTCTTTTAACAATTTCAAATGTTGCATTTTTTTATCTACTAACTGTAACTGCATGCTCAGTGATTCTTTATATGTTTCTTTATCATCATTTAATACTAACGGATAAATCTCTTCTAGTGAGAAACCTATTTGTTTTAACGCTATTATCTTTTGTAGGCTTATAAGATCACTTTCACTATACCTTCTATATCCATTTTCCATAATAAAAGAAGGCTTTAACAAGCCCACTTTATCATAATATCTTATTGTACGTATCGTCACATTTGCTAATTTAGCAAACTGACCTGTTGAGTAGTAGTTCATTTATTCAATCTCTTTTATATGCTTTTTATAACATAAAACTAAAATAACAAAATAAATTAAAGCTCTAATTGTAATAATAATAACATAAGCTATTGATGCACCTGAAAATCCAAAATTATATACTAAGAAAGGAGTTAGAAAATAAGTAACTGCAGCTGTAATAATATAAGAAATTAACATAAGTCCTTGTTTTCTCATGATTGTTAGAGAATAATATAGTATCGTTCCAACCGCACTAATCCCCCCACCTAGAAGTAGCAAAAGCAATTCCAATTTATATCCATTTAAATTTACTGAATATACTAAATTCAACAAAGGGATTCCTATAAATGAAGATATCATTATGACAATAAAAGTTAAAAATAATGAATATATTACAAGCATGCTTATGGTCTTTGTATATTTACTAAATTTCTTTTCGTTAAATTGGAGTGCTAAGCTTGTTAATATAGGTCTAAAAGCGAAGCTACTAAATAAATTAATAACAAATGAAGGCATAAATAAGATATTGAAATAAGTTTGAAAAACTGGTTCCAGATATAAATCAATAGCATATTTAGGAGAATTCCCTATATAGATAGATAAATAAGAGCCTATAAATAGAGGTAAACATGTAAGAAGTAATTTATAGATTGTAGTATACTGCTTCGACAATTTTAACTCAGTATATTGCCTCATTATTGGAATATTAGTGAAAACAATCAAAATAGAAATAATCGTAGTCAATATTAAAGACAGCATAAGATTATAAGATATAACCAAACATAAGGAAAATACAACAATTGAAATTAAAACTCTAAAAGACTGAAGTTTAGCTGCAATATCTAAGCGACCATGTAATTGTAATTCTCCATGAAACACATCTTCAACCGCATCAATCATTTTGAAGAAACAAAGCAATAAAATTATTGTTGCTTTATATATATCATATTCTTTAATAATTACGTAAATAAAACTAAATCCTATCATTATTACACAAGTTATCAATCTAGAACTAAGATATGTATTAAAGTCATACTTCTTGGCAACATCGGTAACTTGAAATGCTCTCATATCAAAGTAACCTATAGTTAACATCATTTGAGCTATGGAAAACCCTAATGAAAAAATAGCGGCATCTAAATCGTTTAAAGTTCTTACTACCACTACTAGAAGGAGTGCTGACATCCCTGCTAGTAACGTCGAAGAAATAGTGTTCCATATAAAACTGTCTCTTTTAACATTAGTTGAGGTAGTAAAAAATTTACTCATTGAAAAACTCTAGTTCATGAGGAAAATGATTTTTTCTTTTCTCTATAGAAGGTAACTCCATGTAATTACCATATGTATTGGTTAAATTAGTATGCATGTTTTTAGGGAAATTCAATTCTATATCTTCAAACATCAATTTTTTTAATGGATATATATCTTCAGTTTTCCATATATTCATATATGGGGTTGTATCACATAAAAAATCAATTTCTTTTGAGTTTATTTCATCATTGCTAAAGGTACTAGCTTTCAAACATTGATTATATAGCCAACTTTTTTTAATTTGTAATAATTTCATAGTGTAATGAATTATATGACAAGATGCATAAATTAACTTGCTTTTAAAGCCGTCATAACCTAAAACCGGTCGCTTTATGCTCCTTAAAATTAATAATTTACTATAGATAAAAGCCTTCATCATTTGTTTTTTTCTAACTTCAGGTTTATCACTTAAATGATCAAATGGATAAATATCCAAAAATATTCCTAACTCACAATCAATATTTGCTAAAGCGCATTCACGAAATTTAGTGTTTTTCAACATTAATCTCGTGGTCATTAATGGATAATTAGAATTCGTTTCAGCATTCATGACTGTATATTTATCAGATAATTCTTTTTTTGCATAAGAAATAAATTTGTTATAAGAATCTCTAGGAAGTGCGATATCAATATCGTCATCCCATGGTATAAAACCTTGATGCCTAATTGCTCCTATGCATGTTCCTGCGATTCCAAAATACTCCAATTCATACTTATCACAAAGTGATATAAAATCTCTTAATATCTCCAATTCGACTCTTTGTAATTTAGCTAAAGTCTCATTATCGTAAGTTTTCATATTTTACCTATTTCATTATTTCTTTAATATGATTCAAGGCAACTGGTCTAGTCTTAATATTTATCGTTGCAATTTTTTTTCTTAGTTCATCATCATGTTGAATTACAAAATCTACTTTATTCTTAATATCTGTCAACATAACGTTATAGTCATCAAAGTTTCTAACATCTACAATAATGTCTTCTAAGTTGTAAAGTTTTTCAAAAATCCCTTCATATTTTCTTCCATATGAAAACACAACTGAAGGCACTTCACATTCTAACCCTGAAATCGCAGGATGCATTCTTTCAGCTATAAGAAATTTACTTTGATAAATTAAATTTCTCACTTCATAAGGTTGCATGCTGAAATCGTTCATTTGAATTCTTTCTTTATACTTATCTTCTATTTTGGTAAAAATTTCTCTCATGATGTGCGCATCTCCATGAGTGCCATCATTCCATACATGAGGAAGTAACACTAGTTTGATGTTTGGCAATTTATCTAAAACATATTCACAAATACGAGAATTAATTTCAATAAACGAATCACGATCGCTAATTTTTGCATGACGATACATAATTTCACTAGGACATAATACAACATAATCTTTTGTATTTTTCAAAGGTTTTACTTCTTTAGCTAAAGGCAACAAGGCTAAATCAGTAACGCTTTTAGAATTGCTAAATTTATTCACATTTTTTAAATAATTAAGAGAAACCGGATCACGCAATGATATTAAATCCATTTTTTTTAACACACTTAATATAAATTTTTCTCTTTTTTTATCAAATGGTCCTATACTTTGTCCTACTAAAGCGATGTAATTATCTTTATACCTTAAAGCATCTACATAGTAAACACAGCCCATTAATTGTTTACCACCATAAATTTCTGTGAAATCATCTCCACCTAAAAATATGATTTTATCCATTGATTTGCATAAATCAGTTCTGGTATCTATTCTTATAATTTTCTTTTTTGCATAAGCCATTGCTAAATTCCCTTTAAATAAGTCATTTACCTTAACTGAATAAATTTCCTCTATTCCTGTTGCATCTTTTAATCTTTCAATATGTACTTCATTATTTGTTGATACATAATACTTGTTTTTTGCAGTACCACAATCAGATGAATAATAAATAAAATTCTCCGCCATCATCATACTTCCATAATTATACGTATTCCCCGAATCTAATAATAATATATTCATTACTTGCCCCTCTCTTGAAATGATATAATACGCTTACTCACTTCATCTACAAATCTTGTAGTTCTCGTCTTTTTGTTAACAAATTCTGCAATCTCTTTTAAAGTCTTATCACTTTGTAATTGTTCAATTACTTGATCTCTATAAATTGGGATTTGTTTTATTCCTTTTAATTTACCTTGTTTTGCAGTATATATTTCTTCATAATCGATTTTAGAGATACTTGCATTTTTATGTAATTCCGTTAAAACTGTAGAACCTTTCTTTGACAAAGATAATATCATAGAAACACCATCTTGATTATTCCAAAATTTTCTTCCCCAGAAATCAGCTACTCTTATATCGGCATAAATTTCATTATACCTAAAATTACATGTATAGCAGCCTTTTAAAATGTTAGAATTTGCCAAAAACAATTTTAAGAAATTATCACTATTAGAATCTCCATAATAATTTTTGTTTTTATCTTTTATATGAATTACAAAGTTATGCCATCCTTTAACCTTGGATCTAAACTCAACTTCCTCTATATCAACAAATCCAGACTCCTTAATGTATTTGTCCCATGTAATCTGACTACTATGACCGTGACAGAAAAAATCAATTAAAATAAAATTATCTTCTATATTTTTCAACTTTATATATTTTCTTAGTGCATAACACTGACAAGGTGTCCCAATAAACAAATATTTGTCTTTATGGTTTATTTGTGGTAATACATCATGTACTTTGCTTTGTAAATACTTACTTCCTATAATTTTAAATAAATCTTCTTCTTTATTTACAATTATATGCTTTGCTATATTTTCTTCATAGTCATAAGCTACGCCTATAACTTTAACGCCGTTTGATATTGAAAGTTTAGCAATTTCATGGACAATTCCGCCAGATGTTGCTTTATGCATTACTTCTAAATCCAAACTATTTCCATAATAAGCTTCCGCCTTGTTAA
The DNA here is from genome assembly GCA_947036815.1 of uncultured Erysipelotrichaceae bacterium. GTDB lineage: Bacteria > Bacillota_I > Bacilli_A > Erysipelotrichales > Erysipelotrichaceae > CAMQRS01. The sequence goes on along the minus strand of CAMQRS010000009.1, from coordinate 23,283 downwards.
TATCATAATCAGAATTAGATTCATAAAATTTAGGACAAACTTTTTTACATAAGCCACAATTAATACATTTTTCATCATTAATTCTCGCATTAATAAAACCCTCAGCATTAGTGATAAACTGTATTGCGTTTTCCGGACATATTTTACTACACAATCCACAGCCTACACAATTATACAATGCATCACTATTTATGCTATTCGACATAATTTAATATCCTTTTGTAATCTTCTTTTGTATCCACTTCACCCCAAAAATTCCCGTTAATATCAATTACATTTATATCAACATATTTAATTAATGTATATAGTGTGTTTTCCCACCAGTAATTGTAATCACCGTTTTCAATTAAATAAAGCAATTGCTTTTTGAATTCAGGGATGAACTTATTGCCGATTTTTGCAATACCTACATATTCGCAACTACGTTCGTTTTCCTTTAATTCCTTACCATAATCTACAATAAGATTATTTTCACATTTGAAAAAATAATCTCCTTCTAGAATCCTAGAAGAGTCTGCAAGCATCACTACATTTCTATTATCTTCCATTACAATATCCAATATCTCTTGAGTATAATAAACATCAGCATTTGCCATAATTATATCTGTACTTCCCAATATATCTCTAGCAAACCAAAGAGAAGCGATAGAATTAGTAACTTTATAAAATGGATTTTCATAAAACTTTACATTATGATTTATTAACTCTTCTCTAATTAATTGGCCTTTATAACCTAATACTATATGAACTTCTATATTATTTTTTTCTAACAATTCCACTGTATGTACTATTAAACTTTTATTTTTAATCGGTAATAAACATTTGGGTTTATTCGTTTCACTAGAAATTCTCGTTCCCATTCCTGCCGCCATTAATATTGCTTTCATTTTATAAAGCCTCCTTCAAGTATTTAATTAATTCATCATAATATTCAATTTGTACATTTCCCATATGCCCTATTCTTAATAGCTTATCTGATAAATCTCCACCACTTGGAGTAACATATATATCATAGTTATTCTTTAAATAATCATATATTTTTCTAGCCCCTCCATTTTCAAAATACAAAGGAGTTAATGTGTTACTAAGTGTAAACTCAGGTATTTTGATTGATGTATGACTAACCAACAAACGAAAATGATTTGCCATTATCGCTGTGTTTTGAACCTTGGTCTCAACACCATTTTTTTCTATTTTTCTTAACATATCAAGCAATTCATAACAAATACCTACTGCAGGCGTATTGGGAGTTTGTCCTCTTTTTAAATTTTCAACATGAGATTGAATATTTAGATATAAATTAATAGGTGGTTTCCCTTCCACTTTTTCCTTGTAAAATGTTTGATTCATTACTATCATACTTAACCCAGGCGCCAACGCCAATGCTTTTTGTGATGACACAATGGTGCAATCAATTCCATTCCCATCCATATCATACTCATCACTTAAAAAAGTACTAATTGCATCAACAATTAATTTCATACCATGTTGCTTACAAAATTTAGATAACAATTCTATATTATACAATTGTCCTGTACTTGTCTCATGCAAATTGACTAACATGGCGGTATAGTTTATTTCCTTATGGCTTTCAAAATGTTTTTCTGATAATTGTTCATCAAATGGAACAATCAGTTCATCGAAAGGTATACTATAAATTTCACAAAGTTCAACGAATCTACGCCCAAATGAACCGCCATTTATTATTAAAACATTATCATTTTTATCTAAACTATTCGACACAACGGATTCCATAGCTGCGCTTCCTGAACCTGTAATAATAGCGCATTTACTTTTACTCGATGTTTTCATAATTCTTTTTAGACGTTCTTCTATCTCCATCATAACTGTTGAAAATTGCTCTGTTCTAAAGTAAGGTAACTGCTTTCCTCTTTCACGTAATGTGTGCTCATACATCTCAACTGGGCCTACTGTAAATAATTTCATAATTTCTCCTTTTTAATTGCTGTTTTCTGATTTCTTATAAAAGACATTTATTCGTTTTGCTATAAAACAGGGCCAAAATTTTTCGAACATCACTAAGTCCTCCTGCGTACGAACGTTATCTTTTATAATTGCGGTAGTTGTAGAATTTTCATGAACTCTATGTCCCATTAATTTATCTGATAAATATTCAAAACTACCCTTTTCCAAGGAAAGTTTTTCCCAAGCATACCAGTCTATATTGCATTTAAAATCACAAATAAATAATTCTTTATGCATTATTTTTTCACTTACAAATGTTACAGCAGGGCAACAAATGGCATTACCTAAAAACAAGCAACTTCTTTTTATAAACTTGGAATTATTTAAAACATTAAACCTTAAAGGCATCAATATAATTCTTTTAATTATTAAATTAATATTAGTAGAAATATTTTCATTTCCTCTAATTTCATAATAATCACTAAATAAAATAATAGATGATTTATTTTTTTTATACCGTTCTATCATTTTATAAGAATAATCATAATTATAAATATCATCTTGATGTGCAACTGTGACCAATTCTGAGTGTTCAAACTTTGATGCAAATTCAAAATCATATCCTATTCCTTTTTTGTTATTTTCATTTATAAGAATATCTAAACCATAACTACGTGCAATATTTTTTATAAAGTTATTAGGCGTAGATGTTGCAATTACGACATAACTTTTATGTTTTTGGTATAGAACACTCTTGATACAATCTTCTAAATGCTTTGACTCTTTAAATGCTAAAACTACAAATGTATGTAAATGTTTTTCCATTACTTTTTCCCCACCTTAATTTAAAATATTCGATCATTCTAATTGATTTTTTCTTTCAACATTGATACCTCTTGTATTAAAAGAGTTATTTTCACTTTTTGACCTGACACAATAATTGTTAAAGAAATACATATGAAAATTAAAAGAACTAATAATATTCCTACAATCAAACTTGATAATGTTTGAAATCCTAACATTTTACCAAGTTGATAAAATACGTCGGGAATTATGGCTAATAAGAAAATGACTGTTGATGGCACAAACCAAACAAGTGCGTATTTCAATGAAATTCTACCCTTTAATAAAATAAATGATATTATTAAATACAATAATATTGAAACTGAAAACACCGCTAATTGATAATTCATATTAATACCTCCTTATGCCTACTAATAGTATTGATAAAACAACATTTACCATGTAGTATATATTTTTCCACGAACTTATAGAAGATGTTCCCGTATCTCTTTCATACATTTTAACAGCCACTTCTACTAATCTGTATTTTTTTTTCAAAAGCTCTGTAGTCGTAACTGGTTCTGGATATTCTACAGGGTAACATTCAGCAAATAATGAAATTATCTCTTTGTTAACTGCTCTAAATCCTGATGTTGTGTCCAACACTTTTTGTCTAGTTACTAATTTTATAAATGTTGAAATTACTTTAATACCAATTTGTCTTGCTACTGTTGACTTGAATTCACTAGTCTCATGATCAACAAATCTAGATCCAATGACAAAATCTGCTTTTCCATTAACAATCGGACTAATTAAGTCATTTACATACTCAACATCGTGTTGACCGTCTCCATCGAATTGAATTGCTATGTCATATCCATTCTCTTTTGCAAATTTATAACCTGTCTGAACCGCTCCACCTATTCCTAAATTATGAATTAAATTAATATGTGGAATATCATTCAATTCACAAACACCTTTTGTATTATCTTTCGAACAATCATTGATTACTATTGCATCAACAGTCAATTCATTCTTTTGATTATAATCCTGTATCTTTTTATATACATTTTTTATAGATTCCTCTTCATTATATGCTGGAATTATTAGTAATATTTTGGGCATGTAAATCTCCTTGTTAAATCGTCTATAATTATACCAAAAAAAAAATAAAATTACTTCTTTTTTTAAAAATAACTCATATATAAGTTGAAATAATTACCTCAAAATCATATAAATAGGATAAAAAATGTTTTACTTAATAAATAAAGTGCAACCATAGCGATTACACTTTATTATGAGTAATTATTTTTTGTGAAATTAAACCTAATAATATATAAAAAATATGAACATTACATAATATAATAATATAACATTTATAAAACTATATATATATGAATAATTCATTTGAATTTTACCCATTACATTAGGTAAACATACTATGAATGGAACAAGAATAGGGATAAAGTACCTTCCTTGTACTCCGACAATAATTGGCGATTGGTAGTCACTCCAAGAAAAATACATAGCTGCAAAAACCCCTGAAATCATGAATAAGTTAACAATAAAGAAAATTACTTTTTCTTTTGCACTTAAACTTGATTTTTCTGCAACTACTAAATAAATAAACATCGTAATATAAGCTAAAATAAAGATCTCATCTATATGGAATTTAAGCCATCCAAAACTACCTACCAATGATTGTATATAGAATGGAAGTAATGTAGTTATCGTTTCATAAGCTAACCGAAATATATAAAGAGGATTACCTAAGATGTATTCTAAATTACTTCCTCCTGGATCAACAGGAGATGGCACACTAGCTATTTCTCCAATACTAGCGACAAAATTAACAGTTGAAGAAAGTAAAATTAGAGTAGAAAAGTATAAGAATAACTTTATGCACTTATATTTATTCGTACCGAAACATTCTTTAGGCAGGAAGAGTAATAATAAAGCAATAGGAAGGTACACTATTTTAACATTAAAGAAATAAATAGCCATAACTAAAAATATTAAATAATCACTCCATTTTAATCGTAGCTTCGATTCCTTGAGATGCAAAAATTTTGCCACAAAAAATATCGAAATTGAAATCAAAATCGAATCATATGAATATGACCCAATTAAGAAAACACTCATTGGCATTAATGCAACGACTAGCATTGAAGCCTTATATTTAGGTGTCATTTTAATTGCTTTATATAAAATAAATACAGATACAAGTAAGTGCATTAATCTTCCTGAATAAAAAATAAGAAGTGGAGAGTCGGAAAAATAATTCATTACCCGGATTCCTACAGACGGGATGATAGCACCTAAAAATGCTTGCTCTGTTCTTCCAGCATATTGATCAGTTGCATCTGATGACGCAAGACAGTTAATGATATCATTTTTATCACTAACAAAATCTTTACCATTTATTTCAGAATAGTTAACACAAGACATATCTGGAAGAGTTTCAATATGTCCTTGATTATACATATCTTTAATTGATTCTCCTACTTTATACTCAGACATCGAAGCATTTCTATAAAAATGAAAAGGTTCGTCGGGCACTTGGAACGGTGGTGTAAGTATCATTCCACACAATAAGTAAACTACACAATATAATAAAAAATTATGTGGAGCTATTTTCTTAGAATTAACTAAATAGTTAAACCCAAAATATATCAAGGACATAATAGCTAAGAAAAGCAGCCTAAAATTAAAACCATCTCTATTATTTGCATATACATATGCATAAGTCCCAGAATCATTTTCTTTAAGCAACGCAACTCCATCTCCTAAGTCAACATCTTCGGGTATAAGTTCAATAGTATAATCATTTAAACTTTCTACAGCAATCGGTTCAACTTCAAAGAAATATGATTCTATATCTTTTAATTCTGAAGCATTAAAACTAAAAGTTTGCTCGATTTTTTCTTCAACAATTAAATTCAAAGTATATTCGCCATCATTTTCACGTTCATAAGTGCCGAAATACATACCGATATTATCAATGTATTCAATAGATGTTTCTTCAATAGACTCTAATTGAAATGAGATTGTCTCTTGATAAATTTCTCCACTATTCGCATCCAGTATATTTGTACTATTATGAATTTTAACTAATTCAGTACTTTGATAAAGATTACTAATTAAAACAAATGAAACTATCATCAATAAAAACATACATAAATTATTTGGAAATATAACAAATAATTTTTTTATTATATTGTGTTCTAAAAAATTAAGCCAGGTGTTATTGATAGTTGAAAAAACATTAGTTATAACTTTTAGTAAACTAGTAAAAATTGATTTCATCTTACGCCCCCCTTTTTAAATAAGTTCTGTTTTGCTTAATTTCTACCTGATCAATTGCAAAAGCTTTCTTATTTGATAAATTTTCATTATAATATTTATCAATATATTCATGATCAAGAATTGGTAAATCATTTTTATTATCTTGATTCAGTTTTCCATTATTTTCGAACATAACCTTTGGCAAAATAACATTGCGTCCAAGGCTACGCTTCATTTTCACATGCAAATCATAGTAGGCCTTATTTACCGATAAAGATTCATTTAACCAATTGACCTTTTCAAGTTTATCCTTTGAAATCATAAATGCTTTATTTTCCAATACTGTGTAATTGCTAGGTACTAGTAAATTACCGTAGATTCCATATTCATTTTGTAATACTTCATCATTTGTTGGAATACACTTCCCAAATTCATTAATAACATAACCGTATTCGATTACCCTTTTCCTTTTATTCAATACTTTTGCTCCGACGACACCAACCTCTGGTTGCTGCGAATATCCCGCCATCAGTTCAAGACTGTCGAATGTAGAAGGCATATAATTTTCTTGTAAAAATAAAAAATGGACTGCATCACTTTGCTTTAAATATTCATTAATTTTATGAACAGGATTTCCCTCTGTTTTAATAAAATTTATTTTACTTTTAAGACTAGTAAGTACTGAACCATCATAATCCTTAGTAAATGAAACAATGCGGTAATTCGAATAATAAACATATTTCATTTTATTTTCTAATTCTTTTAAATATTTTATATTGTTACTAGAAACATAAAGTATAACATCTATTTTTTCTTCCTTTTCCATTAAATACTTAACAAAATAATGAGTATTTACAACTACATCAATTTCAACATCAATTCCTTTACTATTGAAAAGATCAAGCAATCCTTTTTTTCCTGCTTCCCCAGCATAATTTTTAGAACTAGAATCTAGTGCTGTAGATCCCGGAATCATTCTCCAATGATATAAAATTTTAGGTATATGATAAATTTTATCTGTTTTATTAGTGATTCTTAAAAACAAATCAAAATCTTGTGCCCCTTCTACCCCAATTTTAAATCCGCCTACTGCTTCAATAATACTTTTTCTAATAACGCTGAAATGACAAATGAAGTTTCCTCCATAAAATTTGTCTAAACAAAAATCTGACTTAAAATGAGGATCACTTCTCTCACCTTCAAGACTAAGTTTATCTTCATCTGAATAAATAAAATCAAGATTTTCATTTTTATTTAATGCGTGTACAACTTCGTTTAATGCGTTTATGTGTAGTACATCATCATTATCTAATAATCCTATAAAATCTCCACTAGCAATGCTTAAAGCAGAGTTTGTAGCATTAGAAATATGTCCGTTTTTTTCTCGGTAAAAAACTTTAACTCTTGAATCTAAGGTTTCATACTCTTTTAGTGTATCTAAGGTTTCTTGTTTATTCGAACAATCGTCAGCTATACAAATTTCGAAATTTGTATATGTTTGTTTTAAAATTGAATCAATACATTCAGATAAATATTTTGAATCTACATTATATACAGGCATAACGATAGAAATTAATGGGTTGTACGCGTATTCTTGAATAGGAAGATATTTTTCCTGCTTGCTAATCCATTCATGATATTGGTTATCATTAAAAGGATTAATTAATCCCTCTATCTTATTAGTAGATAAAACTTCTTTACTACCAATTTCATTTAATTTATTTCCTATTTGCACATGTTTTTGAAAAAACCTTGTTAATGCACTGGTATGAATTGTATGAAATTTTTCCATACTTTCGTTATTTTCTGCATAAACATCATAAGATACAGCAACGAGTGAACTAGGCAAAGCATACTCGAATGCAAAAGAAATAGATTTAAACTTCGTTTTTTTTAAATTGTGGGTATGCAATACATCCCCATTCTTTTTGCATATTAATATTTTATCAAACTTACTTTCAATAGATCCTTTGAAAATTAATAATGGGTTTTTGAATCCACATACTACACTTTCTTCAATATAAAATCTCATATTTTTCTCCTATTTCTTTATTTTATCAAACATAAACAATCCTTTTTTACTATAATTAAGATTGTAGTAAGGATCTCTATCTAGATAGTCATCCCATCGTGCATACATATATTCGGATTCAGCTAAAAACCTCTTATATTTATCGCTCTCTGTATCGACACCTCGTGATTTTGACTCGTGGTGAATTAGTTCTACCTTTGGTAAAACAACATTAAAATAATTTTTATCTAATAATTTAAGACATAAATCTATATCGTTATACGCAACTTTTAATGACTCATCGAAACCCCCAACTTCTATAAACAGAGCTTTTTTTATTGCCATGCAGGCTGCAGTCACTGCGCTATAATTATATGGAATTGCAAGTCTTCCAAATACTCCATTATCCATTCTATCTTTTTCCAAGAATGCGTGGCAACCAACTCCTCCACCGAGTCCTACAAAAACTCCGGCATGTTGAATAGTCAAATCTGGATACAATAACTTAGCTCCAATCGCCCCTACATGTTTCTGTATTGCATATCCGACCATATTTGATAACCAGTTGCCATCGATAATTTCAGTATCGTTATTTAAAAACATCAACACTTCTCCACTAGCTTGAGATACGGCTAGGTTATTAATTGCAGAGTAATTGAATTCCATATCTGCTGTAATCACTCTAACATTTGCTTGTTTATTTTGTATTTTTTTGAAAAAATCAAATGTTTTTTCTTCTACACTATTATTGTCCACTAGTAATATTTCATAGTTTTTATATAATGTTTTTTCGATAATCGAATTTACACAAGTTTCAGTAATTCCGGCAAAATCCCGCAATGGAATAATGATTGATACACTAGTTTCTAATGCATCATAGTCTACATAATACACAGTACTGCTTAACACATTCTCAAATGTCGCTTTTGTGTTTCTTCTTAATATTGCATCTTCTATAACTTTCTCTCCATTTACTATTGCATAACTCTTGTTTCCAATTTCTAAAGAAGTTGATCCTTCTACCATTCTCCAATGATATAAAATTTTAGCTATATGGTGAATCTTATTTGTATTTTCTACTATACGCAAGAATAAATCGTGATCTTGAGCACCTTCATATCCAATTCTAAATCCTCCTACTTGTTTAACCAATGAGGTTCTTAAAACAGTAAAATGACAAATGTAGTTTATCCCTAATAAAGTATCAAAAGAAAAGTCAGGTTTAAAATGAGGATCACATCTTTTGCCTTGAAGATTCAACTTATCTTCATCACTATATATCATGTCTAAATTAGGATGACTATTGATAACTAAAGCATTTTCATAAAGCGCATTTTCACACAATACATCATCATTGTCTAATAATGCAATAAATTCTCCCCTTGCAAGTTCAATACCTTCATTGCTTGCTCTAGATATATGGCCATTTACAGTTCTATATTTTATTTTAATTCTCACATCTAAATTTTCATAATGTTTTAGTGTGTCTAATGTTTCTTTTTTTGTTGATGCATCATCTACTAAAATTAGTTCAAAGTTTTCATAAGATTGTTTAAGTACCGATTCGATACATTCAATCAAAACTATTTTATCTGCATTATAGACTGGGGTAATTATAGAAAACAAGGGATTCATTTTTAAGGACATCACTTCTGATCTCTTTTCTGTTTCATGAATCCATTTTTCATAATCAGAAATTATATAAGGATTAAGTAACACTTCTCCTCCTTGTTTTACTCTTGTTGAAAATTGATTAAAGTATTTCTTATACACAGAGAACGGAATAATAAATCTATGTTCACGCCAAAGAAACTTAACTCCTCTAATCATTATTTCATTAAAAAGACAAATTTTTATTACCATACTTATGATTTTCATTTTGCATTTTAGCAATGCATTCATATGTATCATTAATAAGGTGATTTCTTCATCTTCAATTCTCGCAACAATTTTTATATCTATCATTTCTTTTGTCAAAGGTATCTGAAGCTGTACTTGCTTGTTTGAAGTTACTTTTTTTAAGTAATCAATTTCTTTTTCTCCGTTATACACACAAAACTCTACTTCCGTAGAGTTAGTTAAAATATCAATTAAAACTTCATTCTTTTTAAACAAATGATTTAGCACTTTGATTTGATTCGATATTTTCTTTTCCATAGTCTAAACCTCTTCCGCAAATCCAATTTTTAGTTTATTAAATATCATTGTCCCTAATGCAACTAAAATTACCGCAATTACTGATACGTAAATTAAACTACCCATTTCTGGAATTTGGTGATAGAAGAACACATCTCGATACATTTGAATTAAATGAGAAAATGGATTTAAGTCGATTAACTGCTTCAAAATTACTGGTGCATTATCAAAAATGCTTTTTTCATATAAAATTGGAGTTCCATAAAACAGCATATTAATAATAAAAATTACAATATATTCTACATCTTTCACATATATATTAATAGCACTTAGTGCTAAGACTAGACCTAATGTGATTAACGTTTGAAGAATCATTATGACAGGGAATAAGATTAAATGCCAGCTTAATCCAACTGAAAATAAACAAAACACTAAAATAATTAAACTTGAAATTGCAAAATTTGATAACCCTGCTAAAACTACAGATATCGGTAGAATTTCTCTAGGAAAATATACCTTTTTAACAATCCCTGCGTTTGCACGAATACACATCATCCCTTGATTCATTGATGTAGTAAAAAACGTCCACGGAATGATTCCAATGATTAGGTAAATTAAATAATTATCAACTGTATTTCCTAATAAATACGGAAATACAATTGCATAAACTAAAACTTGAAGTAATGGATTAAAGAAAGACCACAAAACTCCCAAGACTGATCCTTTATATTTCCCTCTTAATTCTTTTCTTATATTTGTTTTCAACAATTCACGATATGCGTAAATTTCATTTAATAATTTCATTTTATAACCTCATTTCTCCGCTTTCTTTTTCATTTAGAATATCTAATTAAATAGACTAAATCTCCTCCAAAAGCTCTTAAATTATAACAGTTTTTGTTATATTTAAAAATGTATTTAAACATTAACTTTAGTATGTTTCTATTTTTCAAGCAATCCAATCGAACTTCCATCCAATTTTTATGATTATTGTAAACTTTTTTGTTTTCACTAGTTTTTTCATCAAAATCAAGTAAATATGTATATACTTGATTTTCTTCTTCTAATACTTCTATTCTATTTAGCAGTCGATGAGACCTGCTTTGTAGTCGATTTCCTTGGACTAAACTATCTAATCCAATTGTATTTTTATCGTGTATTCTATATTGAATACACTCTCTGTTGTAAAAATAACAACTATCTTGACTTGCTGCTAATAGCACCATTGACCAGTCGTGTGGCAGTTGGGTATTTTTTCTTAATAAATAATCATCAACTATTTCTTTTGTTATAGCCATGCAACAACCTTGTGCAAAATTTTCTTTTAATACGAAATCATAGTTTATACGTATCACATCATTTTTTTTAACGCTTAAGGGCAACATGTTTTGATTGCTTTTATTTTTTATTTGTTCAATCTCAAAAGGAATTCCTTCTTGATTAATGAACGAAAACGAAGAAGCAAGTAATTTGATGTGGTTATTTTCATCGAACACTTTATGCATAACTTCTATTTTATCAAGATTCCAAATATCATCTTGATCACACAAGTATATTAAATCTCCTGATGCAAACTTAAGAGCCTTTTCAAAATTTTTTTTAAATCCAATGTTAGTTGGATTTGTATGTAACTTCCAATGTTCTAGATTAAACTCTTCTATAAAATTACTAATCACAGAAACTGTTTCATCTATAGAGTTATCATCTATTATAATCACTTCATCTACTTTTATCGTTTGATTTTTTAAACTTAGTAATTGTTTACTTAAAAATCGTTCTCCATTATAAGAAGTCATTACAATTGAAATTTTCATGATATTTTCCTACTTCTCTATTTCGAATTTTCTAATCATTCTCTTAATTATCTCTCCATGCTCATCATATACAATAACTTCTATCGTATGCGCTCCAGAGTCTAATTTTGATAAATCAGCGCTACAAATCCACCCTGCAAGAGGGTTAGTTCCATAACCTCCGAACTTATCTTCAAACACTGCATATAAATCCAATCGCACTTTTCTTTTCACATGTTCGATTTCTGATCCATTTAATAGCACTTTTACCCTTGACTGCGTAGTTTCTGAAAGTTCCCATCCTTCGATTCTTAAACTATCTTCATCTCTAGCTAGACATGTTCCTTTAGCAGGTAAATCAATATATAATTCACCCTCGTAGTCTTTAGTTTTTGTGATTTTAACGCCTTCTTTTTGATGATCAATAACTATTTGTTCTAAATAATTATCAATTATTTCCTCAGGAGCCCCATCCATTTTTAATGTTCCTTTATATATCCAAATTACACGATCACACAGTTTTTTTATTGTATCTAGACTATGTGAAACAATTACAATCGTTTTATCACTTTTACGCAATTCCTGTAATTTCGCAAAACACTTATCTTGAAAATACTGATCTCCTACTGCTAAAATTTCATCAATAAGCAAAATTTCTGCATCTACGTTTATCGCAATTGAAAAAGCTAATCTCATGTACATCCCTGAAGAATAAGTTCTTACAGGATTATCGATAAAATCTTTCAACTCAGAAAACTCTATAATTTGATCAATTCTTAATTCAATTTCTTTTTTAGTTAACCCAAATATTGCAGCATTAAAGTAAATATTTTCTCTCCCTGAAAAATCTGGATGAAATCCTGCTCCCAGTTCTAATAGAGAAGTTAATTTTCCTTGCGTAGTTAATGTTCCTGCATTAGGATATAGTATCTTTGTCATTAATTTTAATAATGTTGATTTTCCACTTCCATTTGTTCCTATTAAAGCAACCGTTTCTCCTTTTTTAATATTCAAGCTAATATCCTTCAGAACCTGATGATATTCCACTTCACTCTTATGCCAAAAAACTAATCTTTCTTTCAACGTTTGTGGTTTGTCAAAAATCAATTTAAATGATTTAGACATATTTCGAACTTCAATTGCATTATTTATATCCATAACATCCTCCTAATTATTTAAGTGTTAAATAATTTTAATTTTATATATACTTTATATTTTCACTTATATTTTATTGTTTTTAAAACATTAATAAAATTAGACTTTTACAAAGTGCAATTAGTTTATGATTAAAAATCAAAATACAGAAGACTAACGTTCTCTTCTTTAGGCTTATTTTAAGTTTATTTATTTCCTATTCTCAATAACTTTCAGTAAAAAACCGGTTATTTTTATACTTACCATTAATACACACAATGAAAAAATACCAGCTTCATTATACTCCTTTTGGAAATATAATTGACTATTTTTCAATTCTTTATACTTACCTATATGATTTATACTTTTATCTATTGATACAGAATGATTATGAAACACTTCACTATCTCTACTAATAAATACTTTTTTATGTATTTTTTGAAGTTTTTTCGAAATAACATTTTCTTCATAGTACAAGAATATATTTTCATCAAAATATCCACATTCACTTAAAGCAACAGAATCTATCAAAAAAAAGCAACCGGAGACTGCCTCCACCTCAACAATTCTATTTGCATAGTGTGTTTCTTTATAATGTACTAATATAGGTCTTAAATAACGGTGTATATACAAGATATTTAATAAAACGTCTTGTAACGGTGAAGGAATTTTCCATCCTCTACTAACTCCATCATGTTCTCTAATACAAGGGGCGATGATTCCCATATCACTTGTTTTATTTTCAATTAACTGAATAATAACAGATTCATTTTCGATTACGATATCTGCATTACTTACGATAATATTGCAATTACCTAATTGTCTTTCTAAAAATTTCGCACCCACATTTATGCCAGATCCGTAGCCTTTATTTTCAATATTAGAGATTATGTGTATTTTATCATTAGCGTATTTTTCTAAATTGTATAAACTATCATCTTTGCTACAATTATCCACAATTACAATAAGATCAAGAATTTTATATTCCTTTATTTGCTCCAATAATAGTGATGTAGTTTCAGCATCATTATAATTCACAATTATAAATCCATTAGACATCTTGATCCTCCTTTTTTATAAAATAACTTACAGATTTTCATTATACCATATTTGTAAATAATTTATAATTTAATTAATTACAACCTTATAAGCATTTTTTATAATAAAGTTTCAATAAGCTGACAAAAAGCAGTGTTATTTTTTTTATATACTTCTGGATTGAAGTTCCCCACCATTCTTAACGCTTCCTTTAGCAGAGAAATATCGCTACATCCCAAAATGTATTTCAAATTATGAAAGTTTTGAATAATTTCTACTTGATGATCATTAACATGTTCTTTATATTTTTTCAATCTTGCAATTGCGATTACTTTTTTTCCTTGTTGTATTGCAGTCAAGATGGAACCAACTCCTCCATGACAAATAAATAATTCACATTCATTTATATGTGTTGCAAAAGTATCAGCATCGACATAATCAAACACTTCCATTTTATTACTAAAAAACTGTGTATAACCCGCTTGTATAATCACTTTTTGTGTAATGATACCTAAATCAATACATTCTTCTATTTCTTTTAATAATCTTTCAAAACTATGGTTTTGAGTACCTAAACTTATAAATATCATTGGTTTCTCCTAAAATATCCATCCACCGCAAATTGCGTTTGGATATAGTTTTAACATGCTGTCCCATTGTACAATGAAGTGATCTGCAATCGGATAAACAAGTTTTCCAGCCATCGTCTTTGTATGAATGTTAGCAAAGGTTTCTATGTAAATTACTTTCTTTTTCATGAAGTGCGCTATATAGCACATAGGCACTGACGTATGTGCACCTGTACTTATGATAACGTCTGGTTTTACTTTCATAAAGATATATAAGCTATGAATACAATTCATTGGAAACACAATAGCGTATAACAGTAAATTTTTTTTCGTTGCATATTTTAAATAAGAAACTCTCCCAGGGAATTTATCTTGTAGAAATGTTGTGGTCTTTGTTTTTTCGCTTACAAAATACGCATCATACTTCAAGTAAATCGGCTCTAGTTGAAGCAATTCACTTAAATGACCACCCATACTTGATATAAACATTATTTTTTTCATCAGTCTATACCTCCGTTATTATAGGTTATCTTTTTTATGTCATTTATTTTTTCAAGTAATGTATACCACCCTTTACTTGTGTTTTCTATTGTAAATACATCACTACTCATTAAGGCCTGCTCATACAGTTGATAATAAGTCTCTCGGTGATTCGTTAGTATCTTTATTTTCTCTATATAATCATTTATATCACGTTTTTCTATTAAATAACCATTTATCTTATCTTTTATAATTTCATTTGCTCCTTGGGCACTATCAAATGCAATACAAGGAATACCACAAGCCATAGCTTCTAATAACACAAATCCGAATGATTCCGTATAAGAAGTCATTAAGAAGACACTAGACATCGCATATAATTCCTCAATCTTATCACTATATAAGAACCCATGTACATGAACTACTTCTTCTAATTTATATTTTTTAATTCTTTGAATAACCTCACCCATAAGTGGCCCATCGCCAACTACATGCAGTTGATATTCATTATCTAATTGGTACAGTTGATGAAATATATCAATTAATTCCAAACTTCCTTTTTCACTAGACAACCTTCCCACATTAATTAAATTTTTATTAAATGTACAAACAGGTTCATTACGCGGTGTATCTATACAAAATGGAATATGTATCACATCTACATTCGGTAATCGTTCCTGATAGAAATTAGTTAATTCCCTAGAGATAGGCAACATGTAATCAAATTTATCACAAGAACTGATTAATGAATCTATATATTTTTGATCATTATTATGATGGTTATGTTCCGTCGCTATTTTCACTATATTCTTACCTGCATGCTTTTGAATTAAATGATTATGAAAATCTCTAGTAGAGATAATAACATCACTGTTACATTGTTTAATGCTTTTTATGTTCTTTCTTTTCTTTAATATTAAAACTTTTAAAGATACATACCCTTCTTTTATTATAGATACTATGTTTTTACTCTTTAGTGCTTTTTTTAATTCTTCTTTATTTGGCTTTAAATCACTTAGTAAATACATCACATTCACTTTATAATCCAACGGGAATGAAGGAATCTCCACCATCTTATAAGTTGAGATAATTTCAACATCACATTTTTTAATCAATATATTTGCCAATGTGATAACATACTTTTCTACTCCTCCAAAACCTAGATGAAGCGCATAAATTGTAACTTTCATAATATCACCTCTTTCCTATCCTATATGTTTTTTATTATATTTTAATTTTTCTAATAATTGGATTTGAATTGCTATTAACAATATACTGACTGAAGGTGCACTAAACACATGTCCGCTCAATAAATCCAATGAATAACCCAACAAGATAGCATAAATATACATTAATTTATCTATCTCTACTACCTTATAATTTACTATTCGTCGAATTGTTTTAGCAGTTGTGGTTTCTTCAAATAGATCGTGCTCATTATTCGCGAATGTTAATCAATCACTAAACATTAATCAATTCAATCCATCAATACTAACCACATCAGTTACACTATCAATATGTAAAAAAGCGATATGTAACTTTAAAATTTTATAAAGGTTCGTATTTGGAATATACAATATTGTTCCAATAGTTAATATAAATACTAGCGATAACGACACCGCTATTTTTTTATACTCACTTATTCCATATATTTTTAAAATATGAACCAGTAATAAAACAAAAGGAAACACCATCGAAATAATTGCCCCTACTTCATTAAAAGTGTAAAACAACCCATCTGAACCACTTTTCCTTGTTCATGTCCTTTTACACCAGTACCTAATATAGTTTAATTAATTATTTTTCCAATATTATTCATTATAATACTACATGTTCCATCACTATTTTTCTTAATCTCTAACATTCCTTTTGCATCCATCAATTCAATGGGTACACTAATTTCTATACCCGTATCACTCTTTATCTTATGTTTTCGCATCGCTACGGGAGCCTTCGCTTGTAGTTCTATATTTTCTGGTAACTCTTTTTCTTCAATTAAAGTTTCCATCCTGCTCTTGAATCTATCATTATTCGAATACACTACTTCTGCAACATCTTTCACATCTATTCGTTTATCTGTTTCCATACAAGATTTCACAAACTGTTTCATCTTCAATGTATTTTCTAATACATCCTCTTCTAATTCATTACTTACTTTAACCACTATTTCATCAAGTGCTTTCAGTGAATCTTTTGTCGATAATTCGCACGAACAACTAAGTATATCCCCACTTATCAACAAGGTTTCTCTTCCATCGTAATATTTCTTGTGTTCCTTAAAAACCACACTACATTCCTTAATATTTATAGTAAAGTATTCATCTATTTGTTGAGATGCATTCGGCATTAATTGATTGATTAAAATCAACTCATTTGAATGTCCATCCATATTCCTAATATACCCTTGTTTAGTATGAAATTTCATCATACTAAAGTAAAGTATACTATCCAACTCATATTCTACAAATAATAAATTTATATCTTCATATCTCAATGCTTCTTTATATGCTTCAAAAAATTGTGTTGCTACTGATTTACTCAATGTTTCAAACGTATTCTCTTCATACGTTGGTAGTAACTGACATACGGGACTACTTTGTTTACATACCCCTTTTTGAGCCGTTGCGCTTTCTCTCATTTTATCTATATGTTTATTTAAGTATTCATTCATACTCATATCAATTAGTAATAATTGTTCACTTAATTCATAATCTTCTTTTTGTTTATCCATGATATGTAGTATTGCTTTATTTATAATCATAATAACCTTCTTTCAACTTCTACATTATTATATATTAATATGCCTTTAAACTCTACCTAAAATAGAAAAAAGACGCCAAGCCAATATAATATGATTATATTTTTAGTTACATAAAAACATCATGCTTTTATGTATTTCAAAAAACGATCATAGTGTTTTTTGAAATTAACTATAACTATTAGCACTTAACTACAATAAGAATATAAACATTATCTTAATGCACTAGAATACAGAGTTCTTGAACCTATGGAGATCGATTACTAATTGATATTCGAAATATATTTATTCTATATTCAAAATGCAAAAAAAGTAAAATAAGTACGGATGTACTCATTTTACTTTTTTTGCATTCGCTTGATGAATTTCATATAAAACACAAATATATATTACAATAATACTATAGAAATGTTTTAATCTCAATTATCTCTAAAGTTAATAACCCATTGTACATTTTCTAAATAATTGTTTATGAATTTTCCACAAATTTCCAACTATCTCTAACCATATCCTCAATTGTTTTCATCGCTTTAAAGCCTAGTTCCTTGCAAGATTTATCTGGATTTGAATAACAAGTCGCAACATCTCCCGGTCTTCTTGGATCAATTACAAATGGAACTTCTAAGTTGTTTTCTTTTTCAAATGCACGCACCATATCTAGTACACTATATCCAACACCAGTTCCGACATTATAACAATCGATACCGATTTTCTCTGTATTTAATTTATTTAGTGCACACAGATGTCCTTTTGCTAAGTCTACAACATGAATATAATCTCTTACACCAGTACCATCATGAGTATCATAATCATTACCAAAAACATGTAATTTTTCTAACTCTTTACTAGCAACTTTTACAATATAAGGCATTAAATTATTCGGTATCCCTTTTGGATCTTCTCCTAACAATCCACTTTCATGAGCTCCAACCGGATTAAAATATCTCAATAAAGCAATATTTAATTTACTATTCGCAAACTGTAAATCAGTTAAAATTTGTTCAATGAATAATTTAGTTGTTCCATAAGGGTTTGTTGTTGGTCCTAATCGACAATTTTCATCAATTGGTGTCCTTTCAGGGGTTCCATAAACTGTTGCACTACTACTAAATACTAAGTTATAACACTCAGCTTCTAACATGGCTTCACAAAGTGAAAAAGTGCTTATTAGATTATTTTCGTAATACATCAATGGTTTTGCTACAGATTCTCCAACTGCTTTATATCCAGCGAAATGAATTACTGAGTCTATTTTATTTTCTTTAAATATTTGTTTCATTCCTTCTTTATCACACACGTCTTGAATATACACTTTCACTTGTTTTTTTGTTATATTTTCAATATAATTTTTAACCTCTATTTTAGAGTTATATAAATTATCAACAACTATAACCTCATGTCCTTCATTCAATAGTTCTACACAAGTATGACTTCCTATAAATCCTAATCCTCCCGTTACTAATACATTCATTGTTTAACCCTCCTAGGTTTTTCATTAAATAATCAACTTAACATCTTGAATTCTAGATAATTCACTAATTCATTCCATCTTTTTAAAAACTACATACTAGTCTTACTTTTTTACACATTCATCATGAGTTTCCAGTAAGTAACTTATCGACAATTAGTTTGAACAGCTAGATAGATTTCCACTTATTAACACAATTCATCTTCCATCATAGTATTTCATACGCTCCCTCAATAGTGAACCTTAGTATCCTACTAATATTTTCAACAATACTTGCTTGTTTCATTCGATCTATTCTTTTTGTTATACATATTATGGAATAATGCATTATATTTATATTAATTCAACTTCTACATTATTATATATGAATATGCCTTTAAACTCTACCTAAAATAAAAAAAAAAACGCTTTTTGAGCGTTCTTAATTATTATCTTTGGTGGTAAGGAATTACAGTTGCTGGAATGTTTCCATCCATAATCAACGTTGGTTCTCCTGCCATTAAAGGATTCACATAGTCATGAAACTCTTGTGTTAATCCTTGGTATCCATCTAAAATCCATTCAGTTGGTACATGTTTTACATGGTTAGCGAAGTTTTCTGCAGGTCCTGCAATAAACTTAGCATTGTATTTTCCATCTCTCATTTCTCTTTGAACAGCTACTACGTGTCCAGTGAAAGTTGGGTTTGCACTTCTTGAATGTGCTGAAATACCTAATTCAAATGCTTCAGTAACATCTACTAAAGATTGAGCAAAGTTACTACTTCTTGCAGCAGAACTTAAGTCTTGTACTTTCGCTCTTGGTGCAATACCAGCTTCTAAGATCATACGTTTTAATGTTTCTCCAGCTCCACCTAATACAGCATGACCGAATCCATCATTAGCAGCTTCTCCAGCGGCAATGTAAGTTCCATCAGCGAATTGAGCTCCTTCACTAGTTACAATATAACATTTTCCTTTTTCATCCATACATTTTTTAACTTGCGCTAAAAATACTTTTTTATCAAAAGCAACTTCTGGTAACACTACTAAGTCAACTTTTCCTGTACATACAGTAGAACCAGCTAACCAACCAGCATCTCTACCCATAGTTTCAAGAATGAAT
The DNA here is from genome assembly GCA_947036815.1 of uncultured Erysipelotrichaceae bacterium. Taxonomy (GTDB): domain Bacteria; phylum Bacillota_I; class Bacilli_A; order Erysipelotrichales; family Erysipelotrichaceae; genus CAMQRS01. The sequence continues at coordinate 2,798 of CAMQRS010000009.1, read as the reverse complement.
ACTTCAGCACGTGTGTATACATGGTAATCTAACCAAGTAGCATTTACTACATAGTTAGCAAATTTAGCTCCTGATGCAAATCCTGGACAGTGATCAGTAACCATTAAGTCATTATCAACTGTTTTAGGAATTCCAACGAAACGTTTGTTTATGTTGTTTTCTTTTGCCCATTGGCTTAATGCATCCACTGTATCCATTGAATCATTTCCACCAATATAGAACATAATTTCAATATCATGTTTATCCATAATAGCTACTAATTTTCTGTAATCAGTATCATCTGTTCTTTTTAATTTGTAACGACATGATCCTAATGCTGAAGATGGAGTTTGACGTAATACTCTATTTTCAAATTCAGTCATATTTGTTAAATCATATAAACGATCTTCTAAGATTCCTTCAATTCCATTTAATCCCCCAAATACTGTATCGTAAACTGGGTTTAATTGGTTTGCTCTAACTACACCTGCTAAAGAAGCATTGATTACTGTAGTTGGTCCACCTGATTGTGCAACTAAACAATTTTTCATTATAATATTCCTCCTAATTTTTACTTATATATTTTACCATTTAGCATACCTATTTTCAATGCCTAAATAAACTTTACCGATTCTTCACCTTTAACTTTTTACGGAAAAATATATTTTTGAACTTATCTTTATTAAAAGGATACAAAGGATATAAATAAGAATATGAAAATATGCCTTTTTCAACGACTAATATATAACCTAATAATATTAATCCAATTATGAATCCTACCCAATTTAAACAAGTAATAAGTATAAGAAACGTTACCCTCGTATATTTAGCTGCATATCCTAATTCATAACTCACTTGGGTAAAGTTTGCTAATGCAACGAATGCCATATAGAAGATGGCTTCTCCATTTAACCAACCTGCACTTATCGCAAAGTCACCTAAGATTAACCCAGCAATAATACTAAATGAGCCAGATAGTGCTTGCGGGGTATTTAGAGAGGCTAACTTAATTGCATCTATCCCAAATTCCATTAATATTAGTTGGATTACTAGGGGTACATTAATAGCTTCTTCTATCAATATAAAATCCAACCACCCTGGCAAATATTTTGCATTCAGAATCGCTAGATACCACAATGGTGTAAGAAATACACATGTAAGAAATACACACAATCTTAAAATTTTAAAATAGGTACCTGTGATTGGTAAACTATAATAATCTTGAGCTTCATCAAAGAAATCAAAAAAAGATGTCGGCAATATTAGCGCTGATGGAGAATTATCTAGCAACAAGGCAATTTTACCTTCCATCACATTACTTGCGATAACATCAGGACGCTCACTATACTTCACCTTTGGAAATGGGTCATACCATTTTTGAGGAATCAGGGCTTCACTAATACTTTCCTGTGCCATCGTCAACGACTTAACTTCAATGCTGTCCAAACGATCTTGTAAGTGTTTCAATAATTCATGATCCACTTTATCCTCCATATAGGTTATTACAATATCACTCTTACTCACACTTCCCACACTTGAATATTCCATACGTAAATTGGCATCCCTAATTCTTCGTCGAATTAATCCTGTATTAAAAACCAATGTTTCAACAAACCCATCATGACTTCCTCGTATTACTCGATCATCTTTAGGTTCACTCACATTTCGTAATGGATAGGTTCTCGCATCCAATACAATCGCGCGATCGAATCCTTCTAAGATCATAATCAATGGACCACTCAATACATTGTTCACTAATAATGACACATCATTTTGTTCTGTTACCTCAATATAAGGAATAAACCTTTTCTCAAAGAAAGACAGATCTTTTGTTAGTAACGCCTCACTGCTATCTTCTTTTAATAAGAATTCGATAATTCTTTCCAATATTTCATCTTTTGTGAAAGTGTCTATAAAGAATAGTGCACACCTTGTTTCACTAACAATTAACTCCCTTAATACAATATCAAAACTTTTATCTACATATAACGCCTGACTTAACATTTTTACATTTTCATCATAATTTCTACTTAATTGCATAACTCACCTCATCATTAGTATTGATAATTTTCATCATGCTATACATTGACAGTACAGTTTCTTATCGTTATTATGTATTTATGAAAAATAAGTCATTCGTTTATTCTATGTTGATTTTTATGGGAAGTATCTTACTTCCCTTTTTATGCTTTTACTTAGCCTTTCAAGAATCCTTATTTTACGAGAACTTCACCTATGTGGGTAATCAAGCTGAATTTCGCTCACTATTTATCTTATGGGGATGTCTTCAAGCATGTTTCTTCTTCGTATCTTATTTATTAATTTTAATTAACTATAATATATATAGTAAAAAATACATATTCTTTTGTGGTGTCGTTAGCTTCATTCATATCAGTGCAACACTATCTCCCTTTACCAACCACAGCAATGATTTTCTCTCCACCTATCATGTCATCGGTAGCATGCTCGCTTGCATTCTTACCTATGTCTTAGTAATGGCATGGTGTAAACGTATTTCTGATAGTGAATTTCTGCTAAGCAATCAAGTTAGAATCCTTTTGTATTATATTCTAAGTGCATTTACATTCACCATCTTTATTCTCGGTGATATTTCTTCCTTATCTGAACTAATATTAGTGAACGGGTTGAATTTTGTATTCATTTACATTTTAAAATCATTGCCTCCTAGCCTGTAACAGCGTATTTTCATTAATTAATTTACAAATTACCAGCCCCTATTTCAAATAAAAAAAGCAGTCATTTTAATGGTTCTACAATTTCTGGTGTTGGTGAGAAATCACCAACATCTTTTTATTTTG
>CAMQRS010000008.1 GCA_947036815.1 uncultured Erysipelotrichaceae bacterium | reverse complement strand
AGAAACATCCATTTGTAATGCTTGATTCAATTTTAAATGTGTCCAGGAAACTGGGGACATATCAAGAGTGCAGGTTTTTTAGTAATTACATATAATAATTAGCATGCTTTAATGTTTCGTTTTTATAAAAATACTGAATTTGATTATTACGATCAGCGATAACCAATAATAAATTAGAGATGTCTTCATCTTTTAATTTATCTTTTAACCAATACGCATCTTTACCAATCATGCGTAATTCTTTTTCCATAATCTTTCCGTCAATAACCACGTTTGCACTTATTTCTTCCTGAATTATGTTTTTATTCATTCCTTTAAAGGTGATTGGGTTTTCTTCACTTTTTAATAGTAATGAAATCTTTCCACTTGTTTCCATGACTGCAAACTCAATCATACTGATATCAAATTGCCCCTGACTTCTACATTCGCTTAGAAAATCATTAATATCAAATCTTATTTTTTTTAAATTTTTTTCAATTATTTTTCCATGATGAATCAAGAATACAGGAGTCCCTGTTAAGGCTTTACGTAATTTTAAACTTTTCATAGTTAATAAGGATTGAAGCACAGTTAATCCAATATATATCACCATAGACAATGCGCAATAATACCATGGAATATCTACGTTGATTGCCCAAGCACCAGCTAAGTTACCAACGGTTATACCAACAATGTAGTCATAGTAGGTCAATTGAGACAACTGTTTTGGACCACCCCATTTGGCTAATATTTGTAAAAATAAAAATGAAAATATACTTCTTAATATGATATTTAGGTACATAAATATTCCTCCTTTTATAGTATGAACAAAAAGAAAAAGTCCATACTTTATTTTCATAGACAGACGAGTATTTACACGTTATAATAAGCCTATAAATTATATGAATATATAAGTAAGGAGTAAGATTATGAATAAAAATTTTAATATGTTTATGATTATAACTGGGGGTACATTTCTATTTTGCTATGGATTAAATGTTTTCGTTACCCCGTTTGGTTTGTATACTGGAGGGATTGTAGGGATTTCACAGATTATTCGTACCTTACTTGAAAGTTTTGGGTATGTATTTGATTTTGAAATAAGTGGATATATCAATATGATGTTTAATATACCGTTAATGATTTTAGCGTATAAATATATTTCAAAGAATTTCTTTTTTAGTACCATATTGAGCCTTGTATTGCAAACAGTGTTTTTTGCGTTGATTCCAATTCCTAGTGTTCCTATTATTGACGATATATTAACTTCGTTGATTGTGGGTGCATGTATTTGTGGATTGGGAATCGGAAGTGTATTACGAGCAAGTGGAAGTTCAGGAGGATTGGATATTATTGGTGTTTACTTTATCCAACATATCCAAAATTTTAGTATAGGAAAACTAACAATGGGTGTAAATATTGTTTTATTCACTGGTTGTATGTTGTTATTTGATGTACAAATAGCTATTTATTCAATCATTAATGCAGTGATATTTGGATTTGTGGTTGATAAAATACATTATCAAAATATTAGTATGACAGCGATGATTTTTACTAAAAAACCCGAAATAAGAAACACTATCTTACATGATTTAAGAAGAGGTGTTACGTATTGGGAAGGGCATGGTGCATATACTGGTGAAGGAACGTACATACTAGTGACGGCAGTCTCTAAGTATGAAGTTAATATTTTAAAGAGTATGGTAAAAGATATTGATAAAAATGCATTTATTATATTTTCAGAGGGATTGAGTATTAGTGGTAATTTTGAAAAAAAATTATAGGAGGAAACTATGAACAAAATCATTAAATCAGGAATGTGTTTGAGTTTGTTATTTGTATCATTGAGTGTAGCGGGATGTGAAAGAAAACCCACTAAAGGAAGTGATGAGTTTGCGAAATATCTTGATGAATTAGTGCCTGAATTAACAGGTGATGAAGCAATGGATTACAATCTATTGTTAAGTGATCCAACAGCATTAGGTATTGATATTGAAGAGTATGAGCTACCTTTCACAACAAAAGAAGACTTTGAAGAAGGTGTAGTGGATGCAGAAGAAATATTAGAAAAAATAGTTGAATATGACTATGAAACACTTAACTTAGACCAACAATTATCTTATGATGTATTGAAATATGCGATGGAAAACGTGATTGAAGCTCAAGATATGTATTATTTAACGACTAATTATTTAGATGTGAATAATGGGATACCTCAATCCTTACCATTAACTTTGTATTTCTTTAATATAGATGAACAATTAGATTTAGATTCATTTATAGCTATTTTAACTAGTACCCCAGAATACTATAAAGATTATGTAACATTAGAAGAAGAGAGACAAGATGAAGGATTCGGAATGTCTCAGACATATATGGATGAAGTGATTGAACAAATACAAACGTTTGTTGATGGTGATCACAGTTATATAGTAGAGAGTGCTAGTATAAAAATTGATGCACTAACATTTTTAAGTGATGAAGAAAAGGTGCGTGCTAAGCAAGACGTAAGCGATGCATATAATAATGCGTTTTTAGTGGCTTATGATAGCTTACTAATCGACTTAAAAGCAATTAAGATTAACACAGAAGATGATGATGCATCACTCGCAGATTATGATAATGGGCAAGAATATTACGCGCAAAAAATAGAGAATTATACTAGCTTTGATGATGTTGAAGAATATCGTTCATATTTAGCTGAGGTACAAGAAGATGTATTGATAAAATATATGACTCTACTAAATGAACATCCAGAATTACAAACAATGGAATCAATGGAAGTAAATTATACAAGCATTAACGATATTAATGAATTAATTGCTTATTTTGAAACACAAGTAGAAGCAAGTGAAGATTTCCCGTTACTTGATTCATTAACCTACCATATGGAAGAAGTACCTGAATCTCTACAAGAAATTATTCAGGCATCAGCAATGTATTATTTAAGTCCATTAGATGAATTGAATTCAAATGAGCGTTTAGTATTAAATGGTTCATTTACACCAGATGACTATAATACGATTGCACATGAAGGGTATCCAGGACATATGTATCAACATAACTATGTGAAGAATAGTGGGGCTCATATCATTCGTATGCTGTTTGCAAATTTAGGATATAGTGAAACATGGGCAACATATAGTTCAAATGAAATGAATGACTATAGTGATGATCCAGTCATGGCAGAATTTATAGAACTAAATGAGATGTATTCTTATTCATTAATATTAAATTTAGATCTTGAAATACATTATGATAATTTAAGTAGAGAAGAAGCAATTGCTTTCTTAACTACTAGTTTTGGATTAGATGAAGAATCAGCGAATGATCAGTATGAACAATTGTTACAAAATCCAGGAGTGTTTATTCCATATTATGGTTATTACTATCGTTTCTTGGATTTAAAAGAAGAAGTAATGACTACTATGGGTGATGATTTTAGTGCTTATGAATTCCATAAACTAGTATTAGATTTAGGTGCACTACCGTTTGATATGTTAGAAGAAAGAGTATTAGAAAGTATTGAATAAATGAATGAGGAGGATAATCGAATGAAAGTTGGATTTATTGGATGTGGAAATATGGCTAAAGCCATGATTAAAGGAATGATTCATTCTAAAGTAGTAAGTACAAAAGACTTATATGCTTATGATGTAATAGAATCGAATGTGATAGAAATGCAAGAAGAATTGAATATTCAACGTGCAATGAGTAACAAAGAGTTAGTAAACAATTGTGAAGTAATTATATTAGCGATTAAACCTCATTTTTATGAAAGTGTGGTGACTGAAATATTCACTAGCTTGAAGGAGTGTCATATCATCGTAAGCATTGCACCTAACTATACCTTGCCAATGCTACAAGATATCCTAGATAAAGAAACTAAGATTATTCGTTGCATGCCAAATACACCTGCTATGGTATTAGAAGGTATGAGTGCGATATGCGTAAATGAATTTATAAGCAAAGAGGAATTAAATGAAGTTCGTCAGTTGATTACTAGTTTTTCTAAATGTGAAATTGTAGATGAATCAATGATGCCAGCCGTAATCGCATTAAGTGGTAGCTCACCAGCATACGTATTTATGATGATTGAAGCAATGGCTGATGCAGGTGTCAAGCAAGGAATGCCTAGAGACCTTGCCTATACCTTTGCAGCACAAGCAGTATATGGAAGTGCTAAGATGGTTATGGAGACAGGAATCCATCCCGCACAACTGAAAGATATGGTTTGTTCACCTAAAGGAACAACGATTGAAGCTGTACAAGTATTAGAAGAAAAAGGTTTTCGATCAGCATTGATGGAAGCCATGCAAGCCTGTGCTAAAAAAGCAACAACAATGTAAAAATGTAAATTGTTACAAAGTCGTGTAAAACCTTTCAAATAACTTGACATTACTTTTCATCGAGTGTAAAATACACTTATAAAGATAAATGCAATGAAAAGAAATAGTAGTTATTTTATTTGGGGTAGAGAGTTTCTGGTTGGTGAAAAGAAATACAAAGCAAATAGTGAACACATCTTGGAGCAGTAAAGGTGAATTAAGTAATCTTTAACGGAAGCGACCGTTATATTGCTAGAGTATAAAAGTACTCGAATGAGATAATATACGTAAGTGTATTATGAATTAAGGTGGAACCACGTAAGTAAAACTTTCGTCCTTTGGATGAAAGTTTTTTTGTATAACAAGGAGGAAAAACAAATGAAACAATTTTTATTGCCAGCAGGGATGAAGGATTTAATTTTAGAAGAAGTACAAGTGAAAAAACAGCTACAAGCTAAATTAGAAACCATTTTTGAAGAATGGGGCTATGAAAATGTCATTACTCCCTCTATTGAGTATTATGAAACATATCAAAGGGGATTTGGACAAGTCGAAGAAGAACGTATGTATAAGTTCTTTGATCGTAGTGGAAAAATAGTGGTGCTTAAAACGGATATGACCATTCCTATTGCACGATTAGCTGCCACTAAATTTAGAGAAATGAACAAACCATTACGATTTTGCTACTGTGATAAAGTATATAAGGTGAACCCAGTGTTAAGCGGTATGCACAATGAAATGAGTGATTGTGGTATTGAGTTAATAGGAGCAGACGCTGCGTATGATTTAGAAGTACTAGCATTAGCGAATGAAACAATGAATTCATTAGATATAGATACATGGGTAATGGAACTAGGTAATGCCAATGTATTTAATGAAGCATGTAAAACAACAAAACTAACGTCTGAACAAAAACAAACATTAGCTAATTTAATTAATGAAAAGCAATTACCTGAACTTGAATTATACATTGCTTCATTACCTCTAAATGAGCGGGAAGAAAATTTCTTCTTACAGCTACCTTGGTTAAGTGGGGACATGGCAGTATTAGAAGAAGCGATGACGTATGCATATAATGATGGTTTACAAAATGAAATCATTAAAATGCAAGTATTATGTAATCAATTAACTCAACTAGGATATGACAACTTTATTGTTGATTTAGGGAAAATGAATTACCTAAATTATTATACAGGTATTATATTTGAAGCCTATATAGAAGGTGTGGGAACACGTATCTTAAGTGGTGGTAGATATGATACGTTACTTGCTAAGTTTGGTAAAGATATGCCAGCACTAGGGTTCTCACTTAAAATAGATGCGTTACTCTCTTCTATGCAGGTTAGTAATACAAAAATTAAAAAGGAATTATGCTATCCAAGTAATAAAGCAATGGAAGCTATTCAATTTAGAAAACAATATAAAGATGAAATTATTAGTATGAGAATAGATAATACATTAGAAGAAATGTTGATACAGGAGGTAGTCTAATATGTTAAGCATTGCCCTAACTAAAGGAAGATTAGAAAAACAAAGTGTACAATTATTTGAGAAATGTGGGTATGGTGTTGAACAACTACAAAACAAAGGAAGACAACTTGTATTAAAAGATACGATTAAAGACTATGAATATTTTTTAGTTAAAGGAGCAGATTGTATTACCTATGTATCTCATGGGGTTGCCGATATAGGATTTGTTGGTAAGGATACACTGTTAGAAAGTAAACAAGGATACTATGAAGTATTAGATTTAAAACTAGGGAAATGTGGATTTATTGTTGCTAGTTTACCAGATAAAAATCCCTTTGAAAAAATGGGACATGTAACGATAGGAACAAAATATCCAAGTGTAGCGAAACAATTCTTTTCTGAAAAAGGAATGGATGTAGAAATAATTAAAATAGAAGGAAGTGTAGAACTATCACCATTATTAGGTCTCTGTGATGCTATTGTAGATATTATGGAAACAGGGTCTACGCTAAAAGAGAATGGCTTAGTTGTATTTGATCGTATTTGTGATATATCAGCAAGAGTCATTGTGAATAAGGCTAGTTTTAAACTTAAAAGAAAGGAAATAGAATCATTTTTATCAGATATAAAATCGGTTCTAGACTAACGTTATGTTGAAAATAATGAATGATACGCAACTTGATGATATCCAATCTTTTTTAGCAAGTAGAGAAATCGATACAGATAAAGAAGTGCTCTTCCAAGTTGAATTTATCATAAGAGAAGTTAGAAAAAATGGGGATGAAGCTGTACTGGCGTATACCCAAAAATTTGATAAAGTAACATTGGAAAATATGTGCATGAGCGAGAGTGAAATGGATGAAATATATGCAACAGTAGATGCTATCTTCATTGCTGACTTACAAGAAGCGGCAGCGAATATTACTCTATTTCATAAACAACAGTTACAACAAGGGTATGAAATACAAAAGAATGATGGAGTGTATTTAGGACAAAGAGTACTTCCTTTAGATAGTGTGGGAGTATATGTACCAGGAGGAAGAGCTTCGTATCCAAGTAGTGTGTTAATGAATGTTATTCCTGCGAAATTGGTGGGGGTAAAAAATATCGTCATGATCACACCACCAAGTAGTGATGGAAGTGTGAATCCATATGTCGTAGCTGCAGCAAAAATTGCTGGAGTCGATAAGATTTATAAAGTTGGAGGAGCACAAGGAATTGCAGCACTAGCATATGGAACCCAAAGCATTCCTAAGGTAGACAAAATAGTAGGACCTGGAAACATCTATGTAGCAACAGCTAAAAAACTAGTATATGGGCGTGTCGACATTGATATGATTGCAGGACCAAGTGAAATATTAGTGATTGCTGATGATAATGCGATACCCTCTTATGTAGCAGCTGATTTAATATCGCAAGCAGAGCATGATCCATTAGCGAGTTCAATCCTAATCACAACAAGTCAATCGCTTATAGAAGCAGTGAATAAACAACTTGTTATACAAAGTAAGCAATTACCTAAACAAAGTATCGTTGAACAATCACTACAAACCTATGGGTGTGCAATCTTAGTAAATAATATAGAAGAAGCAATTGAGTTATCGAATCAGATTGCCCCTGAGCATTTAGAACTAATGGTAGAAAATCCAAAGTCATACTTAGACTTAGTCACACATGCAGGTAGTGTATTCTTAGGTTATTATTCATGTGAGAGTATCGGAGATTATTTTGGAGGAACAAACCACGTATTACCAACGAATGGAACAGCTCGTTTCTATTCTGCATTATCATGTGATAGTTTCATTAAAAAATCTAGTTACTTACATTATAGTAAAGAAGCATTAATGAAGGATGGAAATAAGATTATAAATATTGCGTTAAAGGAGCGATTAGAAGGTCATGCAAATGCAGTGAAAGTGAGGATGAGTGATGAAGGCTGTGAGTCAATATAAAGCGAATCAAAGTGGAACGAACTTACTGAATGCGAATGAAAGCTATCGCAATCTAGAAGATACGATTATTAGTGAAATACGAGAAGCAATAGATACGATTGATTTTAATCGATATCCTGAAGATGAAAATATAAATATACGTAGTGCCTATGCCTCACTAATACAGAAACAAGCAACTCAAGTAATTGCAGGGAATGGAAGTGATGAGATGTTAGGATTAATGATTTCTTTATTTATTAAACAAGGGAAGAAATTGTTTACCTTATCTCCTGATTTTTCGATGTATGATTACTATGTGAGTATCCAAGGTGGGGAAATGGTGAAATATCACTATGGAATTAATGACACCTTTGATGTAGAAGCCTTTATTAAACAAGGTACACAAGAAGCAATAGATTTGATTGTGTTCTCGAATCCAAACAATCCAACAGGACGCTTAATTAAACAGAATGAATTGAAACAAATACTAGAAGCATTTAGTAATATACCAGTCATTATAGATGAAGCATATGCTGACTTTTGTGAAGAAACAATGTTAGATTACATTGATGAATATGACAACTTATATGTAACTAGAACCCTATCTAAAGCGTATGCAATGGCGGGAGTAAGATGTGGATTCTTAATTTCAAATAAGAAAAATATCGACTATATAAAAACATATAAAGTACCATATAATGTGAATGTAGTTACCCAAACAATAGTTAAAATAGCACTGAAACATACCGTGTTATTCGAACAACGAATAGAAGAAATTAAATGCTCACGAGAGGCACTGTATGAAGCGTATACAAACATACAAGATCCGTGTATAACGTTATATCCTTCTACAGCTAATTACTTATATGGAACAACCAAATATAAAGAGCAGTTATTCATAGCACTCGATAAAGCAGGAATAACCATCCGTAATTATGAGGACGATAGTATTCGAATTACGATAGGATCTAAACAACAAAATGAAAAAATATTAGAAATTATCAGACAAATATCTAAGGAGGTACGCTTATGAGAACAGCAAGTAGAGAGAGAAATACAAATGAAACTCAAATTAAAATGTGCCTTAATTTAGAGGGTAGTGGTATTGCGAATGTGAATACCGGAATAGGATTTTTTGATCATATGCTTACACTACTCACTTTTCAATCAAAAATAGATTTAACACTTAAAGCCACTGGTGATTTAGATGTCTGTGACCATCATTTAATAGAGGATACAGGAATATTACTAGGTGAGTTATTCTTAGAGGCATTGAAAGATAAAGTAGGCATCGAACGCTATGGAAGTGCAAGAGTACCGATGGATGAAACATTAACTTGTGTAGATTTAGATATCTGCAATCGTTCATACTTAGTGTTTAATTGCGACTTCAAAAGAGATACGATTCATACGTACTCAACTGAGATGACAAAAGAATTTATGCGTGCATTTGCACATAATGCGAACATGACACTACATATTAATACATTGTATGGAGACAATGATCACCATAAAGTAGAATCTATTTTCAAGGCATTAGGAAAAGCATTACGTACCGCCATTCAAATTACTTCCAATGAAGTAAGTAGCACTAAAGGGGTATTGTAATGATAGCTATCATAGACTATGGAGTGGGAAACTTACATAGTGTATACAATGCGCTAACAGCCATTGATTGTCCCTGTGTCATTACATGTGATCCAATAGTCATTCAAGCCAGTAGTGGCATGATATTACCAGGAGTAGGAGCATTTAAAGACTGTATGCAAAATTTGCAGGATTCTAATGTCATCGATGTGATACGCCAAGAAGTAAACAACAACAAACCCATATTAGGTATCTGCTTAGGGATGCAAGTAATGTTTGAAAAAGGCTATGAAGTAGAAGCTTGTGACGGATTGGGATTTCTTCAAGGAGAGGTCACATTAATGAGAGATCAAAGTGTAAAAATACCTCATATTGGATGGAATCAGTTACAACAAGTAAAAGAAGATCCTATATTGGAAGCAAACAACAATGTCTGTGTATATTATGTGCATTCTTATTCAGCAAGTAATTATGACATAAATGATGTAGTTGCTTTTAGTGAGTATGGAAACCTAAAAATAGTAGGATATGTACATAAGGGAAATATATTAGGAATGCAATACCACCCAGAGAAGAGTGGAAAAGAAGGACTAGCTATGCTAAATAAATTTAAGGAGATGTGTGTATGATCATACTACCAGCAATAGATATACTGAATCAACAACCGGTACGCTTATACCAAGGAGACTACAATCAAAAAGAAGTAGTTGGACAATCGGTATTAGAAATCGCAAAAGCATTTGAAGAAGCAGGAGCATCATACTTGCATCTAGTCGATTTAGATGGTGCAAAAGAGGGTTCATTAATCAATCAAGATATCATCATAGAAGTAGCGAAAAATGTATCTATCCCAATAGAAATTGGTGGGGGGATTCGTACGTTAGAGGCAATTAAATTTTATCTGGACAATGGAATATCAAGAGTCATTCTAGGCACAAGTGCATTGGAAGATGATGTCTTATTAAACCGAGCAATCCAGTTGTATGGGAATAAAATAGCAGTCGGAATAGATTGTAAAGATGGTTTTGTGTATGGAAGAGGATGGCTACAAGCATCACAAAGAAATTACATTGAATTTGCGAAAGAATTAGAAGCAAAAGGAGTCGATACAATTATTGTAACTGATATTAGTAAAGATGGAACAATGTTAGGTCCCAATGTAGAGATGCTACAAAACCTACAAAAAGAAGTGAGAATGAATCTAGTAGCAAGTGGAGGAATCAAAGATATGTCACACATTCAACAGTTAATTGATATTCAAATATATGGAGCAATTACAGGAAAAGCAATGTATCATAAAACACTTGATTTACCAAATGCGATTTCGCTATGTGAGAACTCATTATGATAAGTAAACGTCTGATACCCTGTCTTGATATCAAGGATGGAAAAGTAGTAAAAGGTATCAATTTTTTAGGATTAAAAGAAGTGGGGAATCCAGCAGAACTTGCAAAAAAATACTATGAAGAGGGTGCTGATGAAATCGTATTATTAGATATTTCAGCTACGCATGAAGGTAGAAATACCATGATAGATGTTGTTCAAGATGTTGCTAAAGCAATTTTTATTCCCTTTACCGTAGGTGGAGGAATACGAAATCTCGAAGATATCCGTAATATGTTATTGGCGGGAGCTGATAAAGTATCTTTAAATTCAAGTGCTATCGCAACTCCATTACTAATCAGGGAAGCAAGCAAAATATTTGGTTCACAATGCATTGTCGTTGCGATTGATGCCAAACAAAGAGTGGATAAAAGTGGCTATGATGTGTATGTAAATGGTGGTAGAAAAAATACAGGACTAGACTTAATGGATTGGGTGAAAAGAGTCATAGAGTTAGGTGCAGGAGAAATCTTACTGACAAGTATGGATGCGGATGGTACTAAACAAGGATTTGATATAGATATGTTGAAACTAGTAAATACAGGGTTACCTATTCCTTTAATTGCGAGTGGTGGATGTGGTAGTATTGAGGATATTGAAGAAGTATTTGTTGAAGATGTTGCAGATGCAGCATTAGCAGCTTCTATCTTTCATTATGGTACACACCCCTTACCACAAGTGAAAAAACAATTAAAAGAAAAAGGGATTTTGGTAAGAGAGTATGAATAAACAAGTACTAGATAAGATAGATTTTGACAAAGGAAATGGATTGATACCTGTGATTGTACAAGATGTACATACTAAGCAAGTATTGATGTTGGCATATATGAATAAACAAAGCCTAGAAATTACCATTGAAAAAAAACTAGCATGTTATTACAGTAGAAGCAGAGATGGATTGTGGCTAAAAGGAGAAACAAGTGGACACTATCAACATGTGAAAGAGATACAATTGGATTGTGACTTTGACACTATATTATTAGTTGTTGAACAAATAGGAGTTGCTTGTCATACCGGTGCGGTCAGTTGTTTTTTTAATAAACTAATGGAGGTTAACTAGATGAAAAATGAATTACAAGTTTTATACGATACGATACTAGATCGTAAAGTAAACAGTGAAGTAGGAAGTTATACTGCCTATTTATATGATAAAGGAGTCGAAAAAATACTTAAAAAAGTAGGTGAAGAAGCGACTGAAGTAATTATTGCTTCTATGAAAGAAGATAATAATCCAGAAGTAGTAAATGAGTTAGCAGACTTGTTTTACCACGTGTTTGTATTGATGGCTGAAAAAGGTATTACATTAGATGAAGTAAATGCTGAATTAAATAAACGAAGTAACAAAAGTGGTAATTTAAAACAAGAACGTAAGGAAATAGAGAACTACTAATATGGCGCAAACTTTTAACTATCATACTCACACCTATCGTTGTGGGCATGCAACAGGTACGGCGAGAGAGTATATTGAAAGTGCAATCCTGGCTAACATGACTACCATAGGGTTTAGTGAACATATGGGATATGAGGGTTGGGATGATAAGAGCGAGCGTTTAGATTACTTAGAAATTGATGAATACATCGATGAATTAGTGAAACTTAAAGAAGAATATAAAGATAAAATTAAGGTAAGAATTGGGTTTGAGTGTGAATATTTTAAAGACAGGGAACACTACCTATTAGAAATGAAAAATAAATGCGATTATATGATTTGTGGGCAACACGCATATGATCGTAAACCTAGTTATTATGATCATGCACCTTTCTATGAAGATAACTATATTGAAGAAATGGCGAATCAAGTATGCCGAGGAATCGAAATTGGATTGTTTCGTTATATTGCTCATCCAGATTACTTTATGTTAGCTAAACAAGACTTTAGTGAAGGGTATGCAAAAGCAATACGTAAAATAGCGATATGTGCAAAAGAACATGATGCAGTAATTGAAATTAACTTAAAAGGAACAAAGTATGGAAGAAGATATTATGAGGGTGTAGAAGAATCCTACTTGTATCCCAATAAGAATACGTATCAAATTATAGGTGAAGTTGGATGTAAGGTCTGTTTTGGATATGATGCTCATCATCCTAAAGATCTTTTGAAGCAACAATTAGAACTAAAACTAAAAGAAGAATTTAAAGATTACAACTTACAATACATTGAACAATTAGATTTATAAACTTAAGGGCAAAACTTTGAGTTTTTTTAATATGATTGGGAAAGATACGTTCTACTTTAAGTGAATGCATAACATCTAGGTAGTGTAAACATCGTGCATGTAAGTGAAAAACAATGTTCATCTATCTTGATAGTTGACAAGATAGATGAATATTGGTATAGTGTACTTACTTAACATGTACACTGATATACAGTTGAAGCAAGGAGGTGCTTATGGAAATTATCATTAGCAGTAATACAAGTAAACCTATCTATGAACAAATTTCATCGCAAATGAAGGCTATGATTATGTCTAGTGAATTGAAAACAGGTGACATGATTCCATCAATGCGTTCTCTTGCCAAAACATTACATGTAAGTGTTATTACCGTACAAAAAGCATATGAAGATTTAACTCGAGATGGATTCATTGAAACAACGGTAGGTAGAGGTAGCTTTGTTGCTGCACAAAACAAAGACTTTGTGCAAGAAGAACAACAAAGACTGATCGAACAACATCTGATGAGTGCTGTTGAAATAGCCCATACGTATGGTATTGAGCAAAGTACATTAAATGAGTTAGTTACAATGTTTTATAATTATGAATAGGGGGGGCAAAAATGGAATATACATTAGAAGTAAATAATCTGTGTAAGTCGTATAAAAAAAGCACATTTAAATTAGATGATATCTCATTTGTGATCCCTAAAGGAGGCGTGATGGGATTTGTAGGAAAGAATGGTGCAGGGAAAAGTACAGTCATACGATCTATATTGAATATTATAAATAAAGATAGTGGCGAAATTAAAATATTTGGAAAAGAAATGCTGGATGCAGACAAAAAGATGAGAAATGATATTGGAGTAGTATTTGATTTTCCTACCTTTTATAATGAACTAACAGCACAACAATTAGATAAGGTACTAGCTGATATATATGATTATTGGAATCATGATAAGTTTATAGAACTATTACTTAAGTATGATTTGGATATTCATAAGAAGATAAATAAATATTCGAGTGGGATGTTGTTGAAGTTATCCCTTTGTGTTGCCATGTCACATGGAGCAAAATTCTTAATTTTAGATGAAGCAACTTCAGGGCTAGATCCAGTAGTTAGAGAAGAAGTATTAGATGCATTTCTTGAATTTGTGGAAGATGAAAACAATACCATTCTAATGTCATCTCACATATCGAGTGATCTTGAGAAAATAGCAGACTATATAACATTTATAGATGAGGGAAAAATTATACTAACTGAAAATAAAGATACTCTAATCTATGAATACGGAGTAGCGAAAATAAAACAAGAAGACTTCGATAAATTACAAGCAACGGAGTATATTGCATCTCGAATAAGAGGGCTACACATTGAAGTGTTGGTAATGAATAAATATGAATTTAGTAAATGTCATCCAACACTATTAGTAGATAATGCCATGCTAGATGATATTTTAAGATTGATTAGCAAGGAGGAAAGGTAGATGTTTGGGTTAATTAGAAACAATTTTTATGCCGTTGGTAGTAGCCTTAAGTGGATGGTAGGGAGTTACCTTGTGATTATAGTTTTATCCATTATCTCAAATATGGTATTTCCTGCACAACGGGGACTTTTGCTAGGTGCTATGGGAGGTATCTTCGGTGGAATATGTGGATTATCTTCAGCCATTAGTAAAGATGTTAAATGCAAATGGAATACGTATGAGATTATCTTACCAATCCGACGTTCTGATGTCATAAAAGCTAGATATATCACTATCTTGATGTATGCACTTATTAGTATGTTTTGCGTAACTACCATTGTAGGTGTTTGGAATTTATTGGGATCTGAGATTGTTGCTGAGGAAATTGGTAACATCTATACGTTTGGATTCATGCTGATGTTAGTAGTACCTACGAGTACTTTTCTATTAGCTCTGAAATTCGGATTTGATAAAAATGAACTATTCTTAATGTTTACATTAGGATTTAGTATCGTGTTGTATTTTAGTACATTTATTAGTGGTGGAAAAATGCAATATGATAAAACAGCGTTAAATATAGGTGTGTGTATCATAAGTATATTAGTCTTTGTAGCAGCTTATTGTATCTCTATATATGTGAATAATAGAAAAGAATTTTAAACAACAATGGAGCATCAAATATTAAATAATATTAATAATAAAAATAAGAATTGTAATACAGGGTAAATATTGTATAATGAAGACAGTTAAGTATAATATATAGTTAACTACTTTATTTGTTGAGAGGATATGAATAGAATGCATTATCCTAAAAAGGGAAAAGGGAGAATATCGTGTTAAAAATTAAAAATTTAAGTAAGCATTATGGAGATTTTAAAGCTGTTGATGATTTAACTTTAGAAATTCCAAGAGGAGCAATATTTGGATTTATAGGTCATAACGGAGCGGGAAAAACAACGACATTGAAAAGCGTTGCTGGATTGTTGAATTTTGAACAAGGAGAAATAACAGTAAATGGAATGTCTGTTAAAAACTCATTAGAAAGCAAAAGAAATATTGCATATATACCGGATAACCCAGATTTGTATGAGTATTTATCAGGTGAAAAATATTTACAATTTATCGCCGATGTATATAAGGTAAGTAAAGAAGATCGTGAATCTAGAATCAAATACTATGCTAATTTATTGGATTTAACGAAAGATTTAGCACAACCAATTAGTGCGTATTCTCATGGGATGAAACAAAAATTAGCACTTATCTCTGCGTTTATTCATAATCCTAAGTTGATTCTTATGGATGAACCATTTGTTGGATTAGATCCAAAAACATCAAAAGCATTAAAAGAATTAATGAGAACTTTCTGTGATCAAGGAAATGCAATTTTTTTCTCTACACATGTATTGGAAGTTGCTGAAAAACTATGTGATCATATCGCCATTATTAAAAAGGGTAAACTAGTTGTATCTGGAAAAACTCAAGATGTAATAGGAGATGAATCTTTAGAAGATTACTTCTTAGATTTAGTAGACGATCATGCTTAGTACATTAATTAAAATACGTTTAAAAGGTATGTTGGCTACTATGGCTAGTAAAGGGAAGAAAAAAAATAAAATAGGAAAAGGAACAATTATTCTTTACACACTACTAGCTATTTATTTATTAGGTGTATTCTATTTTATGTTTGCTAGTATGTTTGGAACATTGATTTCTTCGTTGCATGCATTTTCACTTGAATGGGTATATTTTGCAGTAGTGGGTGCAATTGCATTTACATTGGCGTTTATTGGGAGTGTATTTCTAGCGCAACAAGAATTATATAATGCAAAAGACAACGACTTACTATTTTCAATGCCAATTAAGAAAATGGATATTTTATTGAGTAGAGTATTTTCTATTTTAATTTTGAATTATGTATATGTAGGGTTGGTGTATATTCCAGCAGCAATTGTATTTATTCAAAATAAAGGATTTGAATTCATGCAATTTGTATTCTTTACGATGAGTTTCTTATCATTACCATTTTTAATATTAGCAGTAAGTTGCTTCTTTGGATGGATTATCGCTAATGTAATGAAACGTATTACTCACAAAAACATTGTGGTATTAGCGATGTATAGTATTTTCTTAGGAGGCTATTTTTATATTATTTTTGCAGGTCAACAATATATAATGGAATTCTTTCAACAAGGGGAAAAAATAGCGGACATTGTTAAAAATGTATTACCTCCTTTATACTTTATGGCAGTAGGTATATACGATGTAAACTATATGTATTTTGCGATTTATTTATTATGTATGATTATACCGTTTATCCTAGTGATTTACGTGCTGTCTAAAAACTTTATTTCATTATCTACAAGTAAGCCTAAAACAAAACATATTGCTTACGTAGAAAAAGAGATGAAACAGAATTCTATGACAAAAGCATTATTGTTAAGAGAACTTAGACATTTTACAAACAATCCAATTATTATATTGAATGCAGCAATGGGAACTATCATGACATTAATGGCTTGTGTCGGTGTTGTTTATGTATATATTGCACAAGCTGATATGGTTGACGAACTTTTAACATTAGTGAATACGATTGAAATGAAAGAGTATGTACCCGCGATTGCGATATTAATGGTGGCTACTACAAGTTCAGTGAATGTAATTAGTGCTTCATCTATTTCGTTAGAAGGGAATAGCTTATGGATTCTTAAATCATTACCTATTCGAGTAATGGATATACTGAACACAAAATTATTATTTCATATCATCGCATGTATTCCAGCAGGTTTGATACTTTCAATATTCGTTAGTATATTATTGAAATTGAGTATATTAGATACAATTGTTGTTATTCTAGTGCCGATACTACTTACTTTATTTGTATCTGCGTTTGGACTAATAATGAACTTATGGAAACCTAAATTTGATTGGGTAAATGAAAATGCAGTAGTAAAACAAGGTATGCCAGTATTAATAACGATGTTTAGTTCAATGGGACTTGTATTCTTATCACCGGTTGCTTTCTACCAATTCTTTGATGGATTCATGAATGTGACACAGTTTCTTTATTTAGTTATTTTAGTATTGGTGGTTGTTGATGCTTCATTATATTATTTAATTAACACATGGGGAGTACGAAAATTTGATACATTAAGCGCCTAGAAATAGGGGCTTTTTTATGTTATTATAGTCAAGAAGAGGTAAAATTATGATAAAATTATTTGTTAGTGATATAGATGGAACGTTTTTAAATGGAGATCATGTAGTTAGTAAAGCAACGAAAGAAGCGTTGGATCGTTTAGTTGAAAGTGGTGTTCGAGTAATGTTGGCAAGCGGAAGAAATTATGTAGGAATTAAATTCATCATAGATGAAGTAGCACATGAATTAGAATGTATTCCATTAAACGGTGCTCAATACTGTGATAAAAAAGGAAATAATGTGTTACTACACTCTTTAAATAAAGAATGTTTAGCAACATTACAACCATTATTGTTGAATCATCCAAGTGCAACAGAAATATATACAAAAGAATCAAGTTATACAAATTTAGAGATGGATAATTTACCAAAGGTATATACCCATAATCTAATGAAAATGTCAGGTATGAGTGAAGGTGAAGTAGCGTCATTTTTGACAGCGCTTAATTTTGAGGCATTTATGGAAACTGAAAAAGAAGTAAGTAAAATATTTGAAAATGAAATACTGAAAGTTGAATTTCATTTTGATAATAAAACAGCTAAATTAGCATGTATGAAAGATTTATCAACTATTCCTGCTACTCAAATTTCAACATCTGTTTCAACAAATGTTGAGGTAACAAATGAAAAAGCAAGTAAGGGAGATATGCTTGCTCATATATGTGAGTTATACAATATCCAGAATGATGAGGTTGTAGTTATTGGGGATTCGATGAATGATGTATCTATGCTAACGATGTTTAAACATAGTGTAGCTATGGGTAATTCAGCAGCAGATATTCAATCAAAGGCAACTTATGTATGTGATAGTAATGAAAATGATGGTTGTGCTAAAGTAATGAATGCAATCGTAGAATACAATACACAATGTAAATAGTAAAAAGCTCATATCACAATTGATATGAGCTTTTATTTATTATTTAGATTCCCAACGACCATAGATACCGCAAGGTAATATAGTTTTCGTCTTTGTAATAGGTAATCCGATTTCACCAGTCTGGATAACTCCATCACGATGTCTTTTTGCAACTGTAGCATTCAGTAGGTTATTTAGTACAGTAGCACTAAAACCTGTTGTATATGAATTTACGATGAAAAATAATGGCTCGTCAGCTAATACATCTAAACAAGCTTTAATTAGCGGGTATAGTTGTTCTTCAATTTTCCATATTTCTCCATTAGGGCCTCTTCCGTAAGAAGGGGGATCCATAATAATAGCGTGGTATGTTCTTCCTCTACGTTTTTCTCTTTCAACAAATTTTAATACATCATCAACGATGAAACGTATTTTTTTGTCTTGTAAGTTTGACAATTGCATATTTTCTTTTGCCCAGTTTACCATTCCTTTACTAGCGTCAACGTGAACAACTTCACTAGCATTTGCGCTAGCACAAGCCATTGTAGCTCCACCAGTATAAGCGAATAAGTTTAATACACGTATTTCACGATTCGCATTTTTAATTTTGTCATACATATAATCCCAGTTTGCCCCTTGTTCAGGGAAAATTCCGGTATGTTTGAATCCAGTAGGCGATACTTTAAAAGTTAAATGACGGTAATTAATCGTCCATTGTTCTTTTACTTTTCCTTTAAATTCCCAAGATCCTCCACCTTTGTTTGAACGGTGGTAATGTGCATCTGGTTGCTTCCATGTTTTATCTAGTTGGTCGATTGGCCATAATGCTTGTGGATCCGGACGACGTAAAATAACGTTTTTCCAACGTTCTAGTTTTTCTCCATTCCCACTGTCAATACATTCATAATCTTCCCAATATTTTGATACTAAGTTCATGCTTGATTCTCCTTTATTCCAAAGTGTAACCATTATACCATGAATGTAGGGCTTTAGATATATATTAAAAGCTTATTTTAAAATCTAATATATGAATATTTAGTGAAGTATGAAAAACTTCATGATTATTCATTAAATTTATGATAAAATAGAGTTAATGGAGGTTCTATTATGGCAAATATATTATATGATAATTGCTTTATTTCTACATATCATACAAAAGTAAAACAAGTAGTTATGGAAGATGGATTATATTGGCATTTACTCGAAGAAACAATTTTTTATGTCGAAAGTGGTGGAATGACTAGCGACCAAGGATATATACAAAAACACAAAGTGTTGGCTTTAAAAAAAGATGGTATTTTAGTATGGCATCTTTTAGATGTGCCTTTAGAAGGGGATGTACAATTAACCCTTGATTTTAGAGCGCGTTTAATTAAATCGCAGGTACATAGCGCACAACATTTAATTAGTGGTATCATGCAAAGTATTTATGGATACCAAACAATTGCTCATCATGTTAGTGACTATGAAAATGATATTGAATTTGATACCACTGTAATTAGTGATAAACAGATACATGAATTACAAGTAATTGTGAATGGATTAATTCGTGACGATATAATGATTAAGGTTTTCTATCCAACTAAAAAAGAAGCGGAAAAATATGGACCTCTAAGCGCATTTGATCATGATAAATTGAGAATAGTAAAAATAGGTGGTATTAGTGAAACTCCTTGTGGATGTATTCATGTTCCATCTCTACGTTATCTACAAATGATAAAAATAATTAATGTGGATAAGAGTGCTAAGGGTGTGAAACTTAAATATGTAGTAGGAGATCAATTGTTACATAATTATCAAAGTTATTACCAAGCATTAGATAAAGCCGGTACTTTACTAGCTCAACCATTTGAGTTTATTGAATTTGGTATCTTGAAATTGATGCAAGAAAATAAAAGTTTAAATGCAGACATGCATATTGTTAAAACAAAGTATTGTGAATTGTTGTTAAGTACATTAAACGTCAATGAAGTTCAAACTAAATTGTTTAGTGATATGGACTTTAAAACATTTCAATTAATGATTGAACAATATAAAACATTAAGTAAAAAACCTTTTATCTTTATTTGGAATCACTTGGATAAAGTGCATGTCGCTATAGGTAATGTTAAAGATAGTAAAAAAGTATTTGCAGAAATTGCGAATACGTATTCACTACGAGGTGGTGGAAGTATATCGTTTACACAAGGTGGCGGAACCTACGCTGATGGAATGGAAAAAGATATATTTGATATCTTTAATAAATATGTATAAATAAAAGAAAGAGGACAGTATATGAAAAAAATATTACAAGTATGTGGTTTATGTTTTACATTACTTTTAGTAGGATGTGGAGCTGAGGAAGAGGAAGTTGAAAAAGATCCAACGATTGAAATAGTTGAAAACTCATTATATGCAAGTCCTAAAGATCCTTCGACATATCAAACAAAAACATTTAACGAGTTAAGTGAAGCTTTAACGGATAATGAAGATGGGGAAATGATTGCAACGTTAGTTGCAAAAAACTTCTGTGCAGATTTTTATACTTTGAAAAATAAAGAAAGTGCTAATGATGTGGGAGGATTAACATATATTCCTGAAGCGTATCAAGAAGAATTTAAGAATTATGCAGCAGCGTATGTGTATACGCAATATACTTCTATTGAAGAAGAGCATGGAAATAAACATTTATTTGAGGTAACTGAAGTAAGCGTTGAAACAATACAAGAGGAAACATTCCTTTATAATAAATACGTAGATGTAACTCAAAGTGATACAGGAGCTGCCTATTATGAAGAAGTAGTTGTGGAGGGATTTCAAATGGATATTAGCTTAGTGTATAAAGATACGGATGTATCAGAATCTGATATGAAAATGAATGCGACTATACAAATCATGTTATTAGATGGTAAATATGTTGTATTAGCAGTGGAATAAAAAAATAATGTGCCTGGTTAAGGGCACATTATTTTTTATCTTTATTACGATTATATAATCTACGTGAAAATATTGCTAACGTGATAACAAAGAATAAAGCTGATTGTAGCGTGGTGTTATTTGTTGGATTAGTAACTATATTAGGTTGAGAATAAGCATCAACAATCCATATAATAGCTAAAATAATTCCAATAAATATGAAAGACCAACACAAATATTTTTTGATATCTATATTTTTTTTATTCATAATTGTTTTCCTTTTTGAATTTCTACATTACTAATTATACCCACATATGAATTAAAATGCAAATTTTTGGAATATTTTAATTGTTTTTGATTAAGTATACATAAATAGTTTGATGGTTTTCATCATATAAAGTATAGGTATTATTTTCTAAAACAGCGTAGGAATGTGCGCTGTTTTCCTTAGGAATACTAATGCTACCTGCATTTAAAATATGAATATCGTTTTCCTTGTTGCTTATTGGAATATGAATATGACCATACATAAAGATATCATTTTTATTAAGCAGTGGCATATTATTTGGATGGTAAATATGGCCGTGCGTTAAGAATATCTGTCTTCCTTCATCCATTAATATTGTATAGTCCGCTAAGCAGGGAAACTCTAAAACCATTTGATCCACTTCACTATCACAGTTTCCACGGACTGCGATAATTTTATGTTTTAATGAATTTAATAAGGGAATTACTAGTTTGGGATTGTAATCTCTAGGTAAATCATTACGAGGTCCGTGGTACAATAAATCACCTAACAGAAGTAGTTTATCAGCCTCGTGCTGGTGAAATGCTTCAACAATAATGTTGGCATAATAGTGACTACCATGGATATCATTCGCAATTATATATTTCATTTTGTGCTCCTTCACAAAGCTTTAATAGACTAACTTTATTATTCTCTTGTTGGTGTACTATAATATATTCTAATAAATATGTTAGGACTTGTCCAATATATTTATCACTTATCCCAATTTGTTTAATCTCATTACCATTTAATGCGAGGTCACGAAGACGAAAACATTCATTATTGTAAATACTCAATTCTATATAATTAGTTATTTTTTCAATATTGATGGTATGTATACATGCTTTTGTATGTATATAATTAGATAATACATCCATATTTTTATTGAAGTAATATAAACATCTTCGAATATCATCGTGATTTGATAATGGAATATGCAAATGGTGTTGTATGATTCGAACATCAGATATTACTTTATTTGAATATTTTAAGTTTTGCAGGATTGTTGGATTAATTATTCCTATATCGAGTGCTAAGGCAAGCTTGCTAGTAATAGATATTGATGAATTTAATAGTTGTGAATCTAATTGAATACACAGGGATTCATGTATTGTTGTACCTAAAAGATATGTTAATACATTCGCATCAAAAAGTGTTTTAAATGTTGTTGGAAAATTAGCGTTTAACATTTTATTAAATTCATCAAGGATTCGCTCTTTTGAGATATGAGTTAATAAGTGGGCATTACGCTGAATTGAGTGATAGGTATCCTCTTCAATTCTAAAGTTAAGTTGCATGGAAAATCGTAATGCTCTTAGGATTCGTAATGCATCTTCATTAAATCTTGTATCTGGAGTATCAATGCAACGGATACATTTGTCTTCTATATCCTGAATACCGTTATGATAATCGATGATAGTATTATTGTGGAAACACAGTGCATTCATTGTGAAGTCTCTACGTTTGACATCTTCAACTAGACTATTAGAAAATTGTACTTCGAGTGGGTGACGATGATTCACGTAGGTACTCTCACTTCGAAAGGTTGTCACTTCAATGGATTCACCTTGTATGATAAAGGTAAGCGTGCCGTGTTTTATTCCTGTAGGAATCGTTTTGAGCTGGTGTAGTTTTGCTATTTCTAGCATTTGGGTAGGAGTAGCATTTGTACACATATCAATATCTTGTATTTTAATTTGTAATAAATGATTTCTAACACAACCACCAACAGGATATAGTTCATATCCCAATTGATTAAATAGGTGTATCAGTTTTTGGCTAGACAACGTAAATGGATAGTTCATAAGTACTCCTTTATCTTTTTAGTATACCATAGGTATTGTTGTAATAGATAATAAAAACAAGTATAATAGTACTCATATATGAGGAGGATACACAATGGATAAACATACTGAAGAATTACAAAGAGTACAGCTTGAAAAAGTACAAAAATCATTAATACAAAATAATATGGAAGCATACATCGTAGAAAATGCTAAAGAAGCGAAACAATTGTTATCTTCGCTAATTCTAGATGGTTCTAGTGTGAGTGTCGGTGGTTCTCAAACACTATTTGAAACAGGAGTAATCGATTTGTTGCGCACTCTAGAAATTGATTTTCAAGATCGGTACCAAGAAGGATTAAGTAGAGAAGAAATGCTTCAAATATATAGGCAAGTATTCCTTTGTGATTACTATATTTGCAGTAGTAATGCCATTACTTTAAATGGAGAATTATACAATGTAGATGGAATGGGAAATCGTGTTTCAGCAATTACTTTTGGACCAAGTAATGTGATCTTAGTAGTGGGAAAAAATAAAATAGTAAAAGATATAGAAGAAGCAAAAACAAGAGTAGAGATGATCGCAGCTCCAGCAAATTGCATTCGATTACATAAGGATAATCCTTGTACAGTCATTGGACAATGTGCAAATTGCCAATTGGATACTCGAATATGTTGTACGTATGTCACACATAAAAGACAAAATGTAAAAAATAGAATTAAGGTTATTTTAGTGAATGAGGATTATGGTTATTAGAGCAAATTAGTTATATTTTTTTGTATATCATGTATAATAGTTAATAAATAAAGGAGATTATATGTTTCAATCACTTAGATATCAGATAAATCGTACAAAAAATTATGATCCAGCAGTACATTCTGTACTAGAAATCGCTCTTTTGTATCCGCATATGAAAGCCATGTTTTTTCATCGTATTGCACATTGTTTATATAATTGGCATCTTTATTTCTTAGCAAGACTGATTAGTAATATCGCAAGATTTTGGGTAGGAATTGAAATTCATCCAGGAGCGAAGATAGGAAAAGGATTAATCATCGATCATGGAATGGGTGTTGTCATCGGAGAAACGACAATCATCGGCGATGACTGTATCATATACCATGGTGTAACCCTTGGAGGAACCGGTAAAGAGTGTGGAAAAAGACACCCTACGCTAGGTAACAATGTAATGATTGGTGCAGGAGCCAAAGTATTAGGAAACATTTATCTTGGGCATAATTCTAAAGTAGGAGCCAATTCAGTTGTTACTAGAGATGTATGTGATAATGTATCTGTTGTAGGAATCCCAGCGAAGCCAACTAAAAGAACAGTGTTAGACGATTTATGTGATTGTCATAAAAACAAGGTAAAATAAAAGTAGTAACTCAGATGTTAACTTACTATGTATCAAATAGATACATGTGTTAACTATAATTAAATGCAACAGAAAAAGACACGAATCCTATTTAGGTTAGGAATCATGTCTTTTTGTTTGTTTTGAATGCATTGGTTATTTGCATAATCTATGCTCAACTATAGATGCTATTACTTGATCTTATTTTATTAAGTTATGGATCCACTTCTTACTAAAGAAACGATGTAAGGTAGCAATTGCTTTTACGATTTCATCAGAAAAAGATATTGCGATTACTAGTGGAAGTGGTAGTTTAAGGACTAACACACTAAAGAATGCTAACGGAACAGAAACACCCCAAATACTGACAATATCCCATACCATACAAAACTTGGTATCTCCACCACTTCTTAATATTCCACAAACATGTACATAAGACATCATTTTAGGAGTAATGTATAACGCATATACTGAAAGGGAATCATTTAATAATTTTGTGGTTTCTAAATCATAATTATAAATCTTAGCAATACTTCCTTTAATTAAAAATAAAGCTAACGTCATGATTAAACATAATACCAAATTTATTCCAATGAAAATTTTACCGTAAAGAAAAGCTAAGTCTTTTTTATTTCTTCCTAGTTCATTTCCAATCATGACAGCACATGCATTTCCTAATCCAAAGAATATACATTGGAAAATATCGTTGATAGAACCTGCTACTTGTTTTATTGCCAATGCACTTGTACCAAGTTGGCCATAGGCAATAAAACAAGTAGTAATTCCCATACTCCAAGCACACTCGCTCAATGCTACTGGGATGGAAGTATGAACTATTTTTTTTAGTAAAGAAGTATCAATTGATTTAAAGTCTTGTATACGTCCTGCTAATGGATGTTCTCTACTCATATATATATAACCTAATATAAAAGTTAGTTCTAAAGTACGAGCAATTAAAGTTGCGATTGCAGCACCTTCTACATTAAGCATAGGAAACCCGAAGTTCCCAAAAATTAAACAGTAATTTAAGAATGTATTTACTAATACCGCACTAGCACTAATGAACGTTACTATTTTTAAACGATGAATACTCCTAGAATTAAAAGAGAATGCAAACGAAATAGCTGTTGGTAAATAAGTAAGGAATGCGATATCTAAATACTGCACACCTAGTTCAATTACTGCTGGATCATTTGTAAACAAAGACAATATATTATCTTTGAAAAAGAAAGTAATAACCATCACAAAACTACAAATGATGAATCCTATAATTAATTCGATAGACATAACTTTACGTATTGATTTAATATCCTTTACACCATAATATTGAGATATAAAGATGGTAGAACCACTGAAAATTCCAAAACATAACAATCACCCCATAATATTATATACGTAGTAGAGTGAATAAGATACTAAAATTGAAGAGGTTAAGTGATTAGTTTAAGAATAGATACTAAAAAAAAGCAAGGAATTGGTGAATTTATTCACGAATAGAATAATCAATGACATATTGTTATTTTTATAGTATTATTAAAGTATAAGTGAATATATGGAGGATATAAAATATGAATAAAACAGTGTATATTACAGGGCATAAAAATCCCGATAGCGATTCAATTTGCGCATCTATTGCTTATGCACATTTAAAAAATGAATTAAATCAAAATGCAAAGCCAGTTCGATTAGGGAAAGTGAATAAAGAAACCCAATTTATACTAGATAAATTTGATGTTTTAGCTCCTGAATTAATGACTAGTGCGAAGGCTGGATTAAAAGAAATAGATATGGATCCCCCAGTCACAGCTTGTGAATATGATACGTTACGTAGAGTATGGGATTTATGTATAGAACATAAAACAAAAACTATTTACATCGTAAGTAATGAAGGAAAAATGGTAGGACTAACTACCATGTCTGATTTATCTAGAATTCAAATGCAGGATTTAAATATCACAAAAGATTTATTAAAAGACACACCAATAGACAATTTAGTTCTTTCTTTAAAAGGGAGTATTCTACATAGAGGAAATATTACACGTAGTGGGTTTGTCCGTATTAATGATAACCAATTAATGTCTAGGGACTTAGTCGGAGCGATTATGGTTCTAAGTGATAATGAAGACACAATGATAAAATGTATGTCTAAAGGATGTGCAGTAATTGCAATTTCAGAAAATTATGTACCAAGTAGTTTTACAATTAAAATGGCACAAGAAATGGGTGTTACACTAATTTCAACAAATTATAATGTGATGAAGATTATACAAATGATATATCGCAGTATTCCAGTACGACTGATTATGCAACCTGTGTCGAACATGATATCGTTTAATGGAAATGAATATGTAGAAGATGTCGGAAAAGTAATGTTGAAAACAAGATATCGTAATTATCCGGTATTCTTAAATGAAGAAATTGTAGGATCTGTTGCTAGATACCATTTATTATCATATTCTAAAAAGAATTTCATTCTAGTAGATCATAATGAAAAGAGTCAAACGATAGATGATATTGAATATGCTAATATTCTAGAGATAATTGATCATCACCGTATTGGAGATATTGAAACTAGCCAACCGATTATATTCAGAAACTCAAAAGTAGGAAGTACATGTACGATTATTGCAAGTTTATATCGTGAAAATTTTATCGATATTCCAAAACATATTGCTGGAATATTATGCTGTGCAATTATTTCTGATACCATGAACTTTAATTCGCCTACTTGTACTTCATTAGACATAGAAACAGCAAATCAATTAGCTAAAAAATATGAACTAGACTTACCTGGATTATCTGAAGAAATGTTTAGAAAAACAGCAAATATCACTGGTAAAGAATTTTCAGAACTACTGTATACTGACTTTAAAGAATATGAACTTGATGGATACTCTATTGCGATAGGACAAACAAATATATTTGATTTAAAATGTATTAATAAAATACAAAATGAATTCCAATCGTATTTGGTAAGTGAAAATGAACGATTTAAATATGATTTACTAATGATGGCCTTCTCTAATGTAGAAGGAAAAGGAAGTAAATTTTTATTTAGTGGTAAATTAGCTTCAACAATTGATATAGAATTTAGAAATACCTCAAATTCGGATGATTATATTGCCGGATTTATTTCAAGAAAAAAACAAATTATACCCAAAATTGCATCATTATTAAAATAGGACTCACATCCTATTTTTTTTGAGCATTAGAGCGTATATATGTATATGAATGGGTTATTATATAGATACAGATAATAGGAGGTCATTATGACAAAAATAGTAGTAGTTGGTGCAAACCATGCAGGAACAGCTTGTATTAATACGATATTGGACAATTATAAAGATACAGAAGTAGTAGTATTTGATGAAAACTCTAATATTAGTTTTTTAGGTTGTGGGATGGCGTTATGGATTGGTAATCAAATTGATAATGCGGATGGACTATTTTATTCAGATGCTAAAACATTAACTAACAAAGGCGCTACCATACATATGGAAACGAAAGTAACACATATTGATTATGATGCTAAAGTCGTTAGTGCAACAGACAACACAGGTAAACTAATTAAAGAAAGTTTTGATAAGCTAGTGTTAGCCACAGGATCAATACCTATCATTCCAAAAGTAAAAGGGAGTGAATTAAAGAATATTCAACAAGTGAAATTATATCAAGATGCAAAGGCAGTCATTGATACGTTGGATCATGATCCAACCATTCAGGAAGTGGTAGTAATAGGAGCTGGATATATCGGCGTTGAATTAGTTGAAGCATTTAAATTAAATGGAAAACATGTCACATTGATTGATATTGCTTCTACTTGTTTACCTTCTTATTATGATGAACCATTTACAGAAATGATGAAACAAAGGTTAATAGATTCTGGTATTAATTTAAAATTGAATCAAGAAGTAATTGGGTTTGAAGGAACTACTAAAGTAGAATCAATTACTACCAATCGTGAAACTATAAAAGCGGATATGGTTGTGTGGGCAGTTGGGTTCAAAGCAAATACACAGTTAGGAAGTGCTAAGTTAGAATTATTTAAGAAGGGAGCATATCTTGTAAATCTTAAACAAGAAACTACGGTGCCAGATGTATATGCGATTGGAGATTGTGCGACATTAAAAGATAATGCGTTGCAAAGGACAAATTACATCGCATTAGCAACGAATGCGGTACGCTCAGGTATTGTAGCGGCTCATAATGTATGTGGAACAAAGTTGGAAAGTTTAGGTGTACAGGGATCAAATGCGATATCAGTATTTGGATTAAATTTAATTTCTACAGGATTAAGTGTAACGAAAGCAAATCTTGCAGGAATGGAAGTAGCCTATAGCGATTATTCAGATTTAGCACGTGCTGGATTCATTAAAGAAAACTACATGGTAACGCTTCGTATCGTTTTTGAAAAGAAATCACGCCGTATAGTTGGAGCTCAATTAGCGAGTGATGAAGATGTCTCATTACTAATTCATATGTTTTCTCTAGCAATACAAGAACAAGTGACGATTGATACATTGAAACTATTGGATACATTCTTTTTACCTCATTTTAATCAACCATATAACTTTATAACGATGGCTGCTTTAAACGCACCGGCAACAAATTAGATAGAAAAAAATCATACGCTTATGTGTAAAAACACGAAGTGTATGATTTTTTTTAATTAATAACGAGAGCGTTTGCGTTTGATAGGTCTAGATATTCTAGAGTATCTACGATTTTTATTGTAGATACGTAATCCGACTAAGGTAAGTGCCCCAACGACTGTTAGGATTAAAATACCCATAAGGATGTATTTTAGATAATTCCAAATAAATTTAAAGTAACTTTTTTCCATTGTAGCTTTGGCAACTAAAGGAGTACTCGCAATTACTTCATCATCATAAATATATTCTAATTTACCAATCGTAGCTCCTTTTTCAATAGGAGCTTCTAAGTCTTTGTTTGTTGTAATCTTTGATTCTATTTTTTCAACATCTACATGAGAAGGAAGCAGAACATCCAATTCATTTTTAGTGACTGCTTTGATGGTATCGCTATCTTTTGCATAGGCAATATCTACAGTTTTCATTTCTTTTGCTGCACTCACTAATGGATGAACAAATAAATTATTAAATGCCCAATCATATATTTTGTTAGTATCACTATAGGTACCTTCAATCGCATTTCCTGCACTGTCTAATGGTGGAGCTGCTAGTAAAACTAACAAGTAGTTAGTACCATCACTTTCAGCAATAGTAATTAAATTCTTTTCGTAATCTCCAGTTGTTCCCGTTTTAATACCTGAAACTTTTGAATTGTAATAAGAAGATCCTGAGTATAACACTTGGTTTGTATGGTATAAAGTTCTTGGGGCTTGCAAATTAGTAGTAGGTAATTCATAGTATTGCGTAGTAGCAACTTTAGTAAACAATTCATTTTCTAATGCATATTGTGTAATGATAGCCATATCACTCGCTGTTGTATATGAGTGTTCGTTATCTAACCCGTGTACATCATCAAAGTGTGTATCTACAGCACCTAATTCAACCGCTTTAGCATTCATTAAATCAATAAATTCATCAGGATCATTATCCGTTAAAGTAGTTGCTAAAATAGCTGCTGCATCACATCCAGAGGGTAAGATTAATCCGTATAGTAAATCAAGAATACGAATTTCTTCGTCGACCACGAACCCAGCATTACTTGCATTATATTTTACCAATTCATTAAACACAGAAATAGGAGCAGTTACAGTCGCTTCTACATCAGTTGCCAATTCACTGGCGATAATAAATGTCATAATTTTAGTTATTGAAGCAGGTAAAAATGTGTCATCGCTATTTTTTTCGTATGCAATTGTATGGGTGTCTAAATTTACTAATACAACCCCTTCACTATAAGATGTGATTCCATCACTTCCGTATTCAATTGCCCTAACGTTTGTCGGCATAAGACCTGACACTACGAACACACACAATAAACTAGCTATTAATTTTTTAAATTTTGTCATACTGAGACTCCTTTTATTTTACTTGATATTGATCTAAATAAGATAAAATTAAATCTTTTTCAGGATCAATATAAATGGTTTTATAATTTGTTAATGTGACAAATCCTAACGCTGCATTATTTGGTTTACGTAATTGTTTGATATGGCAGTAATTTACAGGTACACTACTAGACATTCTACCATTCGAATAATACGCAGCAAACATACATGCAATACGCAGTGTTTTTTCATCTGCCTCTTCACTAGCAATTACTACATGGCTTCCATGTATATCTTTTGCATGAAGCCACAAGTGATGTTTACGAGATTGTTTAAATGTAATGTAATCATTTTGAATGTTGTTTTTACCTACGTAAATATCAATGTCATCAATATTTAAATGAATAAAGTTAGGCACATTCTTTTTCTTTTTACGTACATTACGTTGTCTTTTTTTAATATAATTTAGGGAAATAAGTTCTTCTCTTATTTCTAATGCATCAGCAACTTGAATAAATTCTAATTGAACCAATAGTGATTCAAAGTACGTAATTGATTCTTTTGTGATACTTATCTGTTTTGCTACTTCTATTTGTGCAGTTTTTGATTTGTTGTATTTTTGATAATATTTTTTTGCATTTTGTTTAATATCTAACTTTTCATCTAAAGGAATAAGTATCTCACTACCATCTTCAAAAGAGGGAAGTGTTACTTGTTTCGTTTTTCTAGTGAACTGATACGCATATGCATATAATAAGTCACCACATTGTTGGTATTTATCTAATTGATAGGCATCCTCTAATGTTTGTTGTAACTTCGCTAATTTATTTTTACTTTTCTTTAATTCTTGTCTAGCTATCTTGAATAAATCTCCACTTTGTTCCTTAATACGTACTTTTTCTTCTTTTTCAAAGTACATATTATCCATCGCACTTTGAATATCTGCTTTTCTTGCACTATAACCTAAGTGTGTTAATTCAATAATATGAAAGTGATCTTTCTTACTTTCATCATAGTAGTAAATATCAGTAGAATGCTGAATTTGTTGCATGATGTCATGGAAGTTTTCACCTTGCTCCATTCGATACATCACTTCATCCGATAAGACAGGAGAAAACCCTTGAAGTTGCTTCGTTAGTGAAGTAGTTACATCTACCTGTTCACAAGTAAATGGATTTACTTTATCAAGATGCGGATTCACAGGAACAAAAAGAGCCCCCGGATGTATTGTTCGTACACTGTTTTCAAAGGGAGGTATTCGTTTTAATGCATCTAACACTTTGTTTTCTTGATTTACTAATATTACATTTGCATATTTACCCATCAGTTCTACATACATTTTCATATTAGATATATCACCTAAATCATCTCTAGTTTCCAATGAAAATATAACGACACGATCTAATGCGTCTTGTCTCATATCCTTAATAATTGCTCCGCTTATATATTTTCTTAATAACATTAAAAACGAAGAGGGATGATCTGGAGTGTCATATGTTCGTTTTGTTATATGGATTCGATTATAATTCGAATGTGTTGAAATCATCAACTTTGAATTCTTGTTATTACTACGTATTGTAAAAAGAATTTCTGTATCAGAAACTTGTTGTATTTTTGTTATTTTACAAGGCATACAACCTTGCAGTTGCTTACATAAAGTATGTAAGATTATTCCGTCTATTGCCATTTTATCACCATAACAAATTATAGCATAAAAAGACAAATTATACGATTTATAAAATAGGCATTTAAAAGTGAAATATATAATGCTATAATATCTTAAACAATAAAGAGGTAGAGGGATGAAAAGAGGATTATTAATTATATTAAGTGGACCAAGTGGAGTAGGAAAAGGAACAGTACGAGAACATTTTATGAAAGATGATTCTTTGAATTTAACGTACTCTATATCAATGACTACTAGAAAACCTAGAACAGGTGAAATAGATGGAAAAGACTATATATTTGCTGAAAAAGAAGCGTTTGAACAAGCAATTAAAGATGGAGAATTATTAGAATGGGCAGAATTTGTTGGTAATTACTATGGGACACCGTTGAATCAAGTTGAAAAACTACGTGATCAAGGGAAAAATGTTGTATTAGAAATAGAAGTACAAGGAGCTCAACAAGTAGCTAAAAAAGTACCAGATGGAATTAGTATCTTTATGATTCCACCTACAATGGAAGAATTAGAAAATAGAATTAGAGGAAGACAAACGGAAGCGGAAGAAATAATCCAACAAAGATTAGCTAAAGCGGAAAAAGAGATGACTCTAATTAAAGATTATAAATACGTAGTATGTAATGATGATCCAGAACTAGCTGCGCAATACATAGGATTAATAATAAAAAGACATATGAAAGATTAACACATAGTAAATATGTGTTTTTTTTCGACATTTTTTGCACCTTTGTCATTGTATACTGAATGTATTATTGAGGTGCTTTATGAAATTATATCCAATTAAAAAAGAATTTTACTATACATTTAAAAACAAAGAAGAAATATTACAGCATTTACTTTTCAAAAATAGTAGGCAATTAGAAATGATCTGTGAAGAAATTGATGTAGACGATTTTATATATCGCTTACAACGGTTTTATGATATTGATAACTATGAAATTAAAAATAACTTTATTCGGTATACCCATCCCGTGTCAAAAGAGGTTAGTTACTGTATGATATCGAATAATCATTTTAATTTAAGTAACTTAAAAGGGTTCGAATTGTTTATTCAACGCTATTATAGTCACTATTATTTCATAGATGATAACTATAAAGTGAATAAATGGTATAGTTTTTACAATAATCATGAATTTATATATTAGTATTTTCATTTGTTATACTAAAAGTATTGTGCATTGTGTATAAATTTTGTATAATACTAAGTATAAGAATAAATAGGAGGCGTATTATGGACTTTTGGTATGGGATATTATCTTTAGTGGTTGGATTACTTATCGGTGGAGGTTTAGGCTTCTACTTCACTCGTAAAAAATTTGAAAAAGAGTTAAAAGAAAATCCACCAATAAATGAAAAGATGATTCGTGCAATGTTTTTGCAAATGGGTAGAAAACCTAGTGAATCACAAATTAGACAGATTATGAAATCTGTAAATGCTAATAGATAAAAACACAGTTACACTGTGTTTTATTTTTTAAGGAGTACAAAATGAATTATATTAAACGTTTTTTTGTTGGAATCATTGTTTGTATACTTATCTTATTGTCATTATTTATATACGTAGGATATAGTGAATATAAAGAAGCAAAACTAGAGTTACCAATCGAAGAGTTAGTTGAAAGTATCCAAGAATGGGACTCTTATGTAAGTGTTGATGAAATAAGTGTAGATTTAAAACATGCTGTTGTCGCTATTGAGGATCATCGTTTTTATCAACATGAAGGATTAGATTTTTATTCTATTGTTAGAAGTGCTTATTATAATTTTGTTGAAAAGAAAATTGTCGGTGGTGGTAGTAGCATTACACAACAGTTAGCTAAAAATTTATATTTTGATTATACGCAATCATATACAAGAAAAATAAGTGAGGCATTTATGGCGTTTCACTTAGAAAGTCTCTATAGTAAAGATGAAATCCTTACCTTGTATTTAAATGTTATCTATTATGGGGATGATTACTATGGAATAAGTGAAGCAAGTAGTGGTTATTTTAATAAGACCCCAATAGAATTAACGCTATTTGAATCTAGTTTACTTGCAGGACTTCCACAATCGCCTTCTAACTATGCTTTAAGCAATCATTATGATATTGCTATAATAAGACAAGTAGACGTATTAAATGCGATGTTAGAGCATGCATACATCAATGAAGAAGAGTATCATAGCTCATTAGAAGAACAATAATATAATATCATTGATGACATCATAAATAATAATAGAGAATAGGAATATTAGACATGCTTTATGAATGGTATTTAATTTGTGTTTTCTCATTTTAATCACCCTACTAAAGTATACCAATCAAATATTAATTTTAGATATGAAGTATCTTATGATTTAATTAAGAATGCAATAATAAAAAGCTAGAGCGTTTGAACGTTCTAGCTTTTATATATATTGTTGATGCTACTTAAATAGCGAAAAACTTAAGTTTGAATTAAGCTTAATTACTTCATTAAATCATGCACTTTTTGAGTGTTCTTAAAGTGATACTTGCATACTTTATATAATGTAGGTTCATCATATTTGTGTAAGAACTTAACTCCAAGTTCATCAACGCCCTTACCAGCTCCTTTAGGAAAAGGAAAGTCGTACTTCTCACTCATGTTATCCATGGCTAGTAAGAAGTGATAGCGAGCTATCATAGAAGCACAAGCAACACTTAAATACTTGCTTTCTGCTTTTGTTTCAAAATGAATACGATTGAATACATTTGGTTCATTTGTTAAATAATTGTAATATGATTTTTCTGGTGTAAATTGATCAACAATCACATGTTGTAAGGGTTCTTGTAATTTCTTCTCTAAATGTAAGAACGCTTGGTTATGAAGTTTTGCTTTAATCGCATTCATATTGTTAGTTTCATGTACTTGATTATATTTTTCATTACTTAGAATTAAGAGACTATAAGTTAGTCTTTCCATTAATTTAGGAGCAATGACTAATATATCACTATCTTTGATTTGCTTTGAATCCTGAATGGCATACTGTTTTAAATAGTCTAAGTCTTCTGCTTTAATACAAGTAGCACATACGACAACAGGACCGAAATAATCTCCAGTACCAACCTCGTCGCTACCACACTGTGGATACGCAATTTTTATTTTTGCAGCAACAGGTTTTGCAATTGTAGGTGTTTTTGTTTCAATTTCACCATAGTTACTAGCGTAAAAAGAGGCTCCTTCTCCTTGGAACACTACTTTTAGTGATTCGTATGCAGTAATAGTGCAATCATTTGTCTTTATTTGGTATAATGCATAAGGTGGTGTTTTACACACCTTAGCATGCAATGATTTAGTTTTTAATTTCTGAATTTGCTGTATGCTTAATTTTATTGTATATGTACTCATCTTATTACCTCGTATCTATTTTATCATAAAATAGATAAGTTGCATTAAGTATTTCAATACGATAAAATAAGAGAAAGAGGTATTATATGATTTTATCAGTTCAACAAATCCAAGGGATTAATATATGTTGTATATTAGTATTCGTATATTTTGCATACAGAGGGTATAAAAATGGACTATTATTTAGCATGTTTAGTCTAGCTGCTAGTTTAGGATCAATATTTATTGCGTTCTATATGGCACAAAGTATGAACGGATTAATCCAAATTGCACCTAGTGACTATGGAGCATATAGT
Organism: uncultured Erysipelotrichaceae bacterium; assembly: GCA_947036815.1. Classification (GTDB taxonomy): domain Bacteria; phylum Bacillota_I; class Bacilli_A; order Erysipelotrichales; family Erysipelotrichaceae; genus CAMQRS01. Next base: position 11,773 of record CAMQRS010000008.1, on the reverse strand, counting down.
AGTTTTATTACACAAACCCTATTATATGATCGTATTAATTTATTGTGCTTATGGTTTATTAGTTTTATTTTAATCAGAATATGTGCTGCATTACTGTTGCCTATTTTAAAAGGATTGAATCATATTCCCTTACTAGGATCAATGAATCGTATCATCGGGCTATTCTTTGGTGGACTACAATCTATTATTATATATATTATTATGATATTTATATTAAGCTCTCCGTTTATCGTTAATGGAAGTACTGCGTTAGAAGAAACGAATTTAATTTATATAAAAGATGTATTAAGGTTAGATGATAGTAATGGTTTGTTTTATGATGTTCAACAAATCCAACATATGATCGATGGAAAAGAAATAGAAGAAGTACGAGCATGGTTACATAATAAAGGATTTAATCAACAACAAATAATTGAAATTATATTATTAATGGAAGGACAAGGATCATAATGAAAAAGATGCATGCACAACTAGATTTTGAATTAGTAAAGCAAAAGGTTGCCAATTATTGTGCTTCGAGTTTAGCGAAGCAAACAATACTTGAAGAAGAGGCAGTTTTTAATATATTGAGTATTCAAAGAAATCTACAAAGAGGTAAAGAATCACTTAAACTATATGAAGCATATGAATCTCCTTCTTTTTATGGACTAAGAGACTTAAGAAAGTCATTGAATGATATCCATAAAGGAGCGGTGGTTTCGAGTAAAGAAATCTTTGAAATTGCACAATTCGCTAAAGGAATTGAAGATGTACACACCTACATGAAAAAAGTGGAATTTGAGGTGACGCATATACAAGATTTAACCGCTTCACTCCATCATTATCCAAAGCTTATTGTACATATAGAAAATTGTATTGCACCGAGTTATGAAATATTAGATAGTGCATCGGTTACTTTACGAGGTTTACGTAGCCAAATCAGAAAATGTGAAGGCGATATCAGTCGTAATAATCAATCATTAGTAGCTAAGTACGCCTCTATCTTGCAAGAAAATATTACAGTATATCGTAATGGAAGATGTTGTTTATTAGTAAAAGTAAGTGATAAGAATAAAATAAAAGGGATGATTCATGGAGAGAGTGCTTCAGGACAAGCAGTCTATATAGAACCTTCTATTTTAGTTGAATTAAACAATCAATTAGCATCATTAAAAGACAAAGAACAAGAAGAAATACATGCTATATTAAAAGAGTTATGTGCACAAATAAAAGACCACAACAATGAATTTTTATCAGACTTAGATACGATGACTTGTCTGGATGTGTGGTTCGCAAAAGCACGTTTTGCCTTTCTATATGGTGGGGTATATGCAGATTTGAATGAAGATAAGTATTTATATTTAAAACATGCAAGACATCCGCTAATTGATGAAAAAGAAGTAGTATCTAATACGTATGAAATTAAACATCCATACCAAAACCTATTGATTAGTGGAAGTAATACGGGTGGGAAAACAGTTACTCTAAAAACGATTGGATTGTTTACTATACTAACGTATGCGAGTTATCCAGTACTTTGTGAGGAAGCAAGTATACCTTACTTTGATCAAGTATTTGTAGATGTAGGAGATGCACAATCAATTGTACATTCATTATCTACTTTTTCAGCTCATATATCTAATCTAGCTTACATATGTAAGCATGCAAGTGAACATTCACTAGTACTATTAGATGAGTTAGGAAGTGGAACAGACCCACAAGAAGGGGAAGCGATAGCTATCGCAACACTGGAATACTTAAGACGTAAAAATATTATGTGTATCGCAACAACTCACTACTCTAAATTAAAAGAGTATGCAAAAAATAAAGAAGATATTTTATTAGCTTCAGTAGGTTTTGATATGCAAAAAATGAAACCGACTTATCGTTATCTAGAAGGATTTTCAGGAGTTTCGAATGCATTGGAAATTGCACAACGTTATGATTTAGATAAAGAAATTATAGATCATGCCTACATACTAAAAGAAAGTAATAAAACAGATGCTCAAAAATTACTAGAAAAATTAGACCAAGATTTATTAGAGATGAAAACCAAACAAGATGAAATGCAACGAAAAGAAATAGTCATAGAAAAATTAGAAAAAGAATTAAGACATCAAAAACAATGTTTTGAAAAAGAAAAAGAAAAACAATTAGCAAACGCAAAGCAAGAAGCTATTAAAATAAAAGAAGATGCAATGCTAGAAGCAGAAGAAATTATTGATGAACTTAAAGCCTTGAAGAGTAATGTGAAGGTTCATGAACTAATTGAAATTAAATCTAAGTTTAATTCCAAAGAAGAAGCAGAAGAAATTATGGAAAGCAAAGAAACATATCAAATGAATGATTATGTTGAATTGGTGAAATTAGGGTATCATGGTGAAATTATCGCAATTAAAGGATCTCGTGCTACTGTCTTTACTAATGGAATGAAAATGAATGTGAAAACTAGTGAGTTAAAAAAAATAATACGACCTAAGGCAAAACGAGTTGTATCTCATTCAACGAAAACAATGACAAGTAGAGTAAGTATGGAATGTAATGTGATTGGATATCGTGCAAGTGAAGCACTTATTTTTGTGGATAAATACATTGATAGTGCAGTGATGGCTAAGTTGTCACAAGTGCGTATTGTGCATGGAATGGGAACAGGAGTATTAAAAACTGTTATTCATGAATATTTGAAGAAAAGCAAATATGTCGAAAGCTATCGTCTAGGAGGCGAAGGTGAAGGTGGATTTGGAGCAAGTGTAGTAATGTTGAAAAAAGGAGCCAAAAATGGCTAATATGAATAAGATTCAACCAAAATTAGATACCTTACCAGCAATGCCTGGTTGTTATTTAATGTTGGATACTGCAGGAACGATAATTTATGTAGGAAAAGCAATTAAACTAAGTACTCGTGTTCGTTCCTATTTTCGTGGTGCACATGATTTTAAGACAACTAAATTAGTGCAACATATAGAAGATTTTGAATATATTACATGTCAGAGTGAAAAAGAAGCATTGATTATGGAAATAAACTTAATTAAAGAGCACACTCCTAAATATAATATAATGTTTATGGATGATAAGAGTTACCCGTACTTAAAATTAACAAAAACAAAAGCGCCGACCTTGAGTGTCGTACGAAACAATAAAGATAAGAAAGCATTTTACTTTGGACCATTTCCCAATTCAGGAGCTGCGTATACAACAAAGAACTTACTGAATAAGTTATATCCGTTACGAAAATGTAAAAACATTCCGAAGAGAGCCTGTCTATACTATCATTTAGGACAGTGTTTAGCTCCTTGTATTCAAGAGATTGAAGAAGGAGAATATGAGCGTATGGCAAGTGAGATACGTAAGTTCTTACGTGGTGACGCAAAGGATATGCTAGGTAAACTAAAAACGGAAATGCTTCAAGCAAGTGATGAATTAAACTTTGAAAAAGCACAAGAAATATATGACATGATTAAGTCAATTGAACACACAACTCAAAATCAGCATGTTATGTTTAATGACCATAAAGATAGAGATGCATTTGGATACTACTTTGATAAAGGATATATTTGTATTCAAGGATTCTTTTTGCGTAATGGAAAAATAATAGAACGAAGTCTATCGATGAGTCCTATTGTTGAAGAAGTTGAGGAAGCTGTTGTATCATTTATACTACAATACTATCAGTCAAATCCATTGCCTGATGAAATACTACTCCCTCAAGGATTGCATGTAGAATTGCAAGACCTCTTAGATTGTCAGGTACATGTACCATTAAGAGGTAATAAAAAACAACTTGTTGATATGGTGTCAGATAATGCGAAAAACTATCATGACCAACAATTTGAATTAGTGAAACGCAAAGAAGATCAAAAAGAAGAAGCCATGAAGCAGTTGTCTACGTTATTAAATAAAGAAGTACACACTGTTGAAATATATGATAACTCTCATATCTCTGGTAAGTTTAATGTATCAGGTATGGTGGTGTATGAAGATGGTATTCCAAATAAGAAAGAGTATCGTTTGTATAAGTTGCAAGGTTATCGAAGTGATATGGACAGTATGAAAGAGGTCGTGTATCGTAGATATTTCCGATTACTTAAAGAACAAAAGAAACAAAACGATGTTTTATTAGTAGATGGTGGATACTTACAAATATTAGCAGCAAAAGAAATTTTAGAGTCGCTACATATAGAAGGTATTATATTGTGTGGATTAGTAAAAAACGATAAGCATAGAACGAGTAATTTAATGGATGCGAATGGGCAACTTTTAGAGGTGAAGAAAGATTCTCCGCTATTTTTCTTATTGACTCAAATGCAAGATGAGGTACATCGATTTGCGATTACCTACCATAAAAATCTGCGTAAAAAAGCCCAAACCAAGTCGATACTTGATGAGGTGGATGGATTGGGTGAGGTAGGAATAAAGAAAATTTGGAGTACATTCAAGAGTCTGAAAAACTTAAAAGAGGCAAGTGTTGATGAGATAGCACAAGTAGTTAGTACACAGGTAGCTAAAAACATTTACGACGTATTACATGACACATTAATTTAATTTGTACATAGTATGGATTAAACAGAGGTGCACATGAACATATTAACTCCAAGAGAAAAACAAATATTTGATTTGTTGATACAAAACTATAGTACGAGCGAAATCGCTCAAGAATTAGGAATCACTAGTAAAACAGTACGTAACCATATATCCAATGTATTACTTAAATTAGAAGTAAAGGGTAGAGCTCAAGCAGTGGTCGAATTGATAAAAGTGAAAGAAATAGAGATTAAGTAATGCAACATAAAAAAGCAAAGCACGTAAATAAGAGTGCTTTGCTTTTTATATATGAACAATATATACTACTAATTTTAGTATAATTATACAAATGATGTAGTAATATAATATATACTATAGCCATTAGAGAGGGTAGGAAAATATGACAAAAAATGAATCAATAATTAAGTAATGAGAACTATTAACTGACTATGAAGTTAATCGTATTAAAGTAGTTATTGTAAAGTGTAAGTAAATACATTTTTTTAATGCTCAAATAAACATTTCGTGTGCAAAAGGGAATCATAAAAGAAGAGCTAATTAAGGAGAACAGATGCCGATCGAAGCGATTATAAAACGAACTTTCTACAGAAAAATTTTAATCAACAAATCAGAGGTGATATATGGGGAACAGATATCACTTATATTACATGTAGTGGTAGACACTTATATTTAAGTACATATATCGATTTAACGACAAAAATCCAAGATGCTTCGAAGTGAATACACACATGAAAAAATCAATCGTGATAAACCCATTGATCTAATGCAAGAAGAAACTGCCAACCAAAATACATTAAAATCGCGGTTCACAGTAGTGCTCATTTGATTATCAAACAGTATTAAAAAGCAATCATATACGACTTTTTATGAGTACACCTGAAGCACCAGTAGATAATGCAGTAATTGAATTTTATCACAGAATCATAAAATGTGAATTAATAATACCTAACAAGCATAGATTAAAAATAAAAATATCGATTTATGATTACTTAACACGATATTACTTAAGTAAAAGAATACATACTAAACTTAAAATGGCACTCAGTAAATATGAAAAAACTTTGCTCGGTGCCACCTAACTCAATGGCAATTATACTATTGTAATTTCTACTGATATTCTAGAAATTTAATTGTTTCATGTGTTTACTTTAGTAGGGGGGCAGAAAATTTGAATCTTTTTTTTAATATAAAAGTTCTGTTATAAAAATTTAATAACTGAAAAATAAATACAAAATCCTTAATTTCTTAGGTTTTAAGTTTTTTTTTAATCATTATCTGCTGAAAAGTACAAACGGGTTGTTAAAAAAATCAAATACATTTAAAGGAGATAAGATTAAAATAAGAATGTATGATAACGGTTACATTAGTGAGGTGTTTTGTAATTTGTTAATATATTTTAAAATAATAAAAAAAAGGGAGAAAAAATGAAAAAAATATTTAAAATAATGTTGTCATGTTTCATTGCATTAAGTTCTAGTTTAGCAATGACAGGTGATTTCTTTAATAATGTGAAAGCAACGGGAGGTTATGTCATTGTAGATGATACTGTGGAATCGTCAACAGAACAAAATTATTTCACATATTCAGCTGCTACAGATCCTGCTGGAGCATCTGGATGGGGAACAAGCGCAGCTAATTTTCCAGGTGGAAGTGCTGAATTAATTTCTCAGCGTTGGACGTGGAATGCAGATAATGCAGAAGCAAGTAAACATACATATAGTTTCACATTTGTTGGTACAGGAGTTGAATTAGTAGGTATTGGAAGTACTGGTTCTACGTTAAACACTTTTCAAATAAATGAAGACGTAGCAGAAACTGTTTCTATTTCTACACTGAAGGAAGAAACAGTTTTATATAGTAAACAAGGGTTAACTTATGGAGAGCATACAGTAAATGTATCCTTACCAAATGATGGAACTCAAACAGGGTTGCAAATAAGTTATGCAAAAGTCCACGGATCTCAATCTGATACAGTGGAAAGAACGGTAATACCTCATGATGAAATCACCGGATCTAGTAATAAATTTACCTATTCAGCTATTGGTTGGGATGCGTTTGGAACAGATCCAGAGCATGTATGGTCAAATGTACCATCGGAGGAAAATCCAGGAGATATTTGGTATGAAGTTGATTTTGTAGGAAATAAAATTGAAGTTTATGCTGGTAAGAATCGTCCAATGGGTAACGTAGAGTACTTCGTTGATGGTGTATCTGAAGGAGAATATAGTTTATATAATGCTTCAAATATACCTTCAGCTTTAATCGCAACTTTTGAGGGATTAGCGGAAGGTTCTCATAAACTTAAAGCAGTTGCTAAAGAAAGTAAACCTATCGATAGTGCTAAGGTTGTGGTATACCACAGCCCGTATCCAGTAACTGATATAACTTTAACCTCAGAAAGTTATACAATTGCAGAAGGTGCACAACAACAAATTTCATATACAGTGAATCCTGATTATGCAACTTTATCAGATTTAGTTTATACAAGTGGTGATGAAAATGTCGCAACTGTAAATGAAGAAGGGTTGATATCAACAATTAATGATGGGACGGCAACTATAACATTGTCATCGGCTAAATTTAATATTGAGAAAACGGTAATGATAACAGTAACACCTGTGACACCTGGAATTGGTGGAAGTATTGTTGATATTGATACACAATATACTCAAGATCGTTATCAAGAAGTAAATAATATGGGTACGCTTTCTAGTGAATTGACAGCGTGGAAAAATGATAAAGCAGTTTCTGAAATTGTAGTATTTGCCAAGGCATCAAAATTAAAAAATGTAACAGTTTCAGCTTCTGATTTAACAAACGGCAAAAATACAATTTCTAGTAAAAATGTAAAAACATCTTTTGTTCAATCAGCAAAAGCATATAACGGTTCTTATTTAGGTTATGGTAGTAAAGATAGACCAGTTCCGGCAGATAATGGAACAAATAGAAGTGAAGTTTCAGATGTTTTAATAGATGCAAATAAGATTGATATAGGATTTAATGAACTACAACCGATTTGGGTTGAAGTCGCAATTCCTGCAGAGGCAATAGCAGGAACATACACAACTGAAATTACAGTAAATGCTGATGAAATATCTGAACCAATCACATTTACTTACACTGTGGATGTAAAAGATGTAACTGCACCTAATGCTTCAGAATTCCAAAACTCTTTTGATGTAGAGTTATGGCAATATCCATATAGCTCTGCAGAGTACTATGACGTAACGCCTTTTAGTCCTGAACATTTTGATATTCTAAGTGAAGGAATAGAATTATATAAAGCAGTTGGAGGATCTTCAATTACAACTACAATTGTTGAAGAAGCTTGGGCTGGTCAAACATATAGTAAAAATGAAACTCATGTTCCTTCTATGATAAAATGGATCAAAAATGCTGACGGATCTATGACATATGATTACACTGATTTTGATAAATGGGTGGCATTTGCTATAGAACAAGGATTAGACGGAAATATTATTGCGTATAGTATAGCTCCTTGGACAAATTCATTTGCATATTGGGAAAATGACGTACTGAAGTATGAAGGATATTCAGTAGGAAATGATAGATATAATGCTGTTTGGACAGACTTTTTACAAAATTTTATTGAACATACTATGGAAAAAGGTTGGTTTGATAAAATACATATAGGAATTGATGAGAGAGGGTTTGATGTAAGAGCATTTGATCTAATTGATTCGGTTAAAAACATACACGATATTCCATTTAAAACAACTGGAGCAATGGATGGATTTGTCGCAAAAGCAGATATGGCAAGAAGAGTAGATGTGTTATCAGTAGGTGATAATGCAGCAGCAGCTCATGCTCCTGAATTTACACAATTAGTTGCTGATCGTGAAGCTTTAGGACTAAAGACATCTCTATATTCTTGTACTGAGCATGTGCCTGGAAACTTTTCATTAAGTTCACCAGTTGAAAGTTACTGGAGTGTAATTAATGCATCTGAAGAAACTGATGGATTTTTACGTTGGGCATTGGATGCATGGGTAGCAGATCCATTAAGAGATACAACGCATAATGCATTTGAGGCTGGAGATTGCTTTGTCGTATATCCAACGGAAAAAGATGCAAAAAAACCAGGATATAATAGTTCAATCCGTATGGAAACTATGATAAACGGAGTAAGAGATGTGAATAAGATAAGAATGATGGTTGCAGAAATACCATCATTACAAAATGATGTTGATAATATGTATGCAAAAATAGCTACTGGAGCATACGTACAAAGAAATAGATGGTTAACAGATGAAGAGGTTGCAAATATATCATCAGAAATGGATATGTTTAGATCGGATTTAAATACATTAACAGATAGATATATTGAAATATTAGAATCAGGAACAAATAAAATTGAATCAGTTACTATTAACGAAGAAAATATTTCTCTACCAATTGGTAATGCTACTCAATTAACAGCTACAGTTGCTCCTTCTAATGTAATAAATACAAAAATAATTTGGAGTGTTTCAAATGAAAATATCGCAAGTGTTTCTAAAACCGGAGTTGTTAGCGGTTTACGTCAAGGAACAGTTGAAGTAATAGCGACTTCAGATCAAGATAATACGAAATTGGATACAGTAAAAGTACGAGTTACTCCGGTAGCGATTCCAGAATCTGCACAAGTTGCGTATTATTCTTTTGACGATGAAACGGGATCAGATTCTTGGGGTACTCGTGAAGGAACTATAAATGGAGCAACTTTTGTAGAAGGTAAATCAGGAAATGCTTTATATATGGAAAATGAATCACAAAATATGACTTTTGATACTACACATGGTATTGATGATAATGCGGATTGGAGTGTGAGCTATTGGGTGAAATCAACAACAGATTTCAATAAAGAAATTTCTGTGATGATGGATACAAATAGAGATTTTGCATTTAGTTTAAAAATGTCAGAGAGTCGTCCTTCTGGTTTCCGTGTAGGTAAAGGATCAGGAGATGTATTAACAGCAGAATATCCATTTGAAAAAGATAACTATTATCATTTAACATGGGTACAAGACAAGTCTAAAGGTCTTATGATGTATGTAAATGGAGAACTGACAGGAAGTATAAATTCTTGGACTTCTAGTAATCGTACATTAGCGCCTATTGATATTATCGGAGGAAATGGATTCTCTGGATATATAGATGAATTGAAAGTATTCAATAGAGTACTTACGAAATCAGAAATAAAAGCAAATACTTTAGTTTCTGGTATCAATTTAACAGAATCAAAAAAAGAGATTTATATTGATGACACTTACAAAATTGAAACAAATTTAGTTAGTGACGAAGAGGATAAAACAATAACCTATACATCAAGTAATCCAGAAATTGCTAGTGTAGATGTATATGGAGTAGTGAGTGCTCATAAACGTGGAGAAGTTGTTGTTACAGTTGCAAATGCTGCATCAGGGTATAGTGATACTGTGAAAATTAAAGTAAAAAAAGAATTACCAATTGTAAATACTACACCAGTTTATGAATTAGAAGAAAAATATTTAAGTGATATAGAGAAAAAAATAGGAACAGATCGTCAATACTTAGGACAACCAGATATGGTTCAAACAAGTAGTGGAAGATTGATTGCTGCATATCCAAAGGGACATGGTAAAGGACCAATCATTATGCAAAATAGTGATGATTTAGGTGAAACATGGACTGAAAACACAGACTTACCTAAGTCATGGATTGGAAGTCAAGAAACACCTACAATGTATGTGTTAAAGTTAGCAGATGGAACAGAAAGAATCATGTTGATTACATCATGTCCAGGATGGGGAACTGATTCTGATGGTAATAGTACAGGATGGAATTCATCTTATTCTGATGATAATGGAGAAACATGGACTGAATATGCACATTGGTATACAGATTTATCATCAACTGATACTAACGATGTAATTGTTGGTATGGCAAGTTTAGTTCAGTTAAAAGATGAAAATGGAAGCTATATTCAAAAATGGATGGGTGTATATCATAACTATAGCTATGAAAACTTTAAAACTTATTTAACATTTGATGAAAATGGAAATGAACAATGGAGTAAACCAGAAAAATATTTAACAGAATATAGAGATATTGAATCGGAATATAAAATGTGTGAAATAGGGATGTTTAGATCTCCTGATGGAAATAGAATCGTAGGAATTGCAAGATCTCAATCACACAACAACTATGCAACACTTATATATTCAGATGATGAAGGAGTAACTTGGAGTGAACCAATGGATTTACCAGGTTCTTTAGCAGGAGAACGTCATAAAATTGCATACGACCCCATTAGTGGAAGATTAGTAATAACATTCAGAGAAATAAAATATGATATTAATGGCAATGGAGTATTTGAAAATAATGACTGGCTAGCAGGTGATTGGGTAACTTGGGTTGGAACTTATGAAGATTTAATGAATCAAAATGATGGAGATTATACAATTTTGATGGAAGAAGACTTTACGCAAAATGCTAAATCTGGTGATACTGGTTATGCTGGAGTAGTGGTATTAGAAGATGGTACTTTTATTATGAATTCATATGGACACTTTGATCAAGAATTTTCTGAATCTTGGACAGGTGGGGTAACAACTGACTTATCGTATATTAAGCAAGCCAAATTTAAACTTGGTAATGTTGAAAATGATAATGGATTAGTTAATAGAGGTGAATTATCTAGTACTATTGCTAAGGTTGAAGCAGACGATAATAATAAATATGAAGAAAATTCATATAAATTATATTTAAAAGCATTAGAAGATGCAAAAGTGATGTTGAAAGATATGAGTGCTCAACAAATTCAAGTGGACGAAGCAACTTCTGAATTATTAAAAGCATTTAAAAATTTAGTGTTAGATACAGATAACGGAGATGGTGGAGAAACTGGAGATGGTGGAGACACAGGAAATGGTGGAGACACAGGTGATACAACTAATGTAGGTAAGTATGCGCTATTGATGGCATTTGCAGTAATTATATTTGTAGTATCAAATAAAAAGAAAAGAATTAAATAGAAGCGTTTAATACAATAGATAATATATTATTAAAAGGTATGAAATAAGCCCTAAAAGTAAGGCTGTAAAAACTTTTGTATAAAATAACAGTTCTTTACATTCTAGTGTTGGCGGAGTAAAATCTATTAGTAAATAGGATGTAATCTAGGTATAAACGAAATGAACCCCGAAAGTTGGACACCCAATTTAGGAGGTTCATTTTTTTATGACAAAACTTACGAGAAACAAAAAAATAC